>JBAZWC010000001.1:300000-516109 GCA_041660565.1 Patescibacteria group bacterium | reverse complement strand
TTTTAATTTTTAATTTCAAATGAAAGGTAGCCAATTTTTAAATGACTAAATAAGGAACCTTTTAAAAATTTAAGCATTCGGCACTTATTCATTTAAAATTTAGCCTTTAAAATTTAAAATTATGGATGGGATTTTTTCTTAGATTTCTCCAACGTAGTCGTGTTGACACACTTCTCGGGTCGAAATGACAAAGAAAGCAGGATAATCGTGGTAAAACTATTACCTAAAATAGCCGAAGTACTAGTATCTCGATCGGGACAGAAAGATATTTTTAGCTATACCATTCCGGAAAAATTATCCACCGTACTCGAAGTTGGCCATGTAGTAAAAGTGCCGCTTAAAAATAAAATTGTGGATGGGGTGGTTTGGGATATAAATTCAAGCACGCCAAATTATACCTTAAAACCAATCAAAAATATCATTGATCCGGAATTAAAATTACTACCGCATCAAAAAGAACTGGCAATTTGGATGTCTAAGCAATATCTGGCCCCACTTTCGGATTGCGTTTTTGCATTCTTACCGGTATTTACCAAGTCTGTGGAATCCACCCCTAAGGAGGTGCCGGTTCACGTCGGGGGTGATAAACTTGAGCTAACCGAAGCTCAGACTCACGCATTATCTATAATCAACGCGTCAGAAAAGCCTATTCTATTATATGGCGTAACCGGTTCGGGTAAGACCGAGGTTTATTTGCGATGCGCCGAAAAAATAATTAATCAAAACCTAGACGGGCTTATTTTAGTGCCCGAAATCGCTTTAACTCCCCAAACCCTAGCGCGGTTTACAGATCGGTTTGGCATATCAGTTGCGGTTTGGCACAGTCAACTTTCTACCAGTGAGCGCCGCCGAATTTATTGGCAAATTCGGCACGGGCAAGTTAAGCTGGTGGTTGGCTCTCGGTCGGCATTATTTTTACCGTTTTCTAATTTAAAATTGATTGTTATAGATGAAGAGCATGAATCAAGCTATTATCAAGAAAGCTCGCCTCGCTATCATACACGGGCAGTTGCTGGCCAATTAGCCAAGCAGTTGAAAGCAAAGCTAATTTTAGGTTCAGCTACACCTAGTTTAGATAGTATTACGCAGGTTAGTATGAAAAAGTATGATATTTCTAAGCTCGAAAATCGTATTAATCAACCATTTTTGCCCGAAAACGTGATAGTCGATTTACGTCAACATCGACTTAATGGTGGTTTAATTTCTGATCCGCTGAAAGAATACATCACTCAAACATTAGAAAAGCAGAAACAGGTGGTTTTGTTGCTTAACCGGCGAGGCACATCGGCATCATTATTTTGCACTACCTGCGGGCATATCATTTTTTGTCCAAACTGTAATGTCCCACTCACTTTTCATGTTGCTCGTGGAAGATCAATTATGCGCTGTCATCACTGCGATTATGCCGACGATGCGCCGGCACTTTGCCCAAATTGCCAGAGCGATTCATTAAAACACCGTGGCAGTGGTACCGAAAAAATTGAATCCGAACTGCATCAGCTATTTCCGCAGGCTCGGTTGTTAAGGATGGATAAGGATACCACGGTAAAACGTGACAGCATTGCCGAGATGTATCAGCAATTTGCCGCGCACAACTATGATATATTATTGGGTACACAGATGATCGCTAAAGGTTGGGATATTGCCAACGTCAATTTGGTGGGGATTGTTTTAGCCGAATCCGGGTTAATGTTACCCGATTTTCGAGCGGCTGAGCGTACCGCCAGTTTGTTAATTCAAGCATCGGGGCGGAGTGGCAGGGGAGCGGACAGAGGGATGACGGTTATTCAAACCTATCAACCCGACCATCCGATCATCAAATTTGCGGCCATGCACCAATATGGGCAATTTGCCCAAATTGAGTTGGCCAGTCGGCGAGAATTCCACTATCCCCCATTCAATTCGCTTATTCGCTTGCTTTACCAGCATACCGATATGCAAAAATGTGTGGATGAAACCGCTAAAATGCATCAACTATTGTCTAAATCCCTTTCGGGAGTTGAACTAGTTGGCCCATCAAGCTGTTTTTACGATAAAATTCGCGGCCGGTATCGTTATCATATATTGATTAAGATTTTGGATGAAGGGCAAATTGATCAAGTAAAATCTCAAATACAAGATTTAACAAAGCCTTGGGTGATCGAAATAAACCCCGAGAGCGTTTTATAGTAATTTGAAATTTACCCGTCCTTCGCCATAAGGCTACGGAGGGCAGGCAATTTGAAATTTTTACTGCGTGAGGATAGGGGATGGTTCTTTTATATAGATTCCGGATCTAGTCCGGAATGACAAAGGAAAGCGAAGGTGCGAAGTCGGCAACACCTCCGAGGGTGTGAAGCTATATCACTTCGGGAGTGTGAAGCGATAGTATGACCTGTGTAGGGGCGGACTCACACCTGTCCTCCGTAGCTTTAGCGAAGGGGGATGTCCGCCCGCTTGAGTCGATTTGACAATCTCCTCGGGTCGAGATGACAGCTACTTGTGATTTTCTTTTGTTCGATAATCAAGTAAGATACATTTATGTCAGATAATTATGCCGTGGTGGACATTGAAACCAAAGATAGCTTTGCCGATGTCGGTGCCTACGACGCATCCAAATTAAATATCTCTGTGGTTGGCATTTATACCAAAGCCGACGATACTTTTAGATGTCTGGAAGAACACGAATTAGATCAGCTGTGGCCACTGCTTGAGCACTCCGACCGCGTAATTGGTTTTAATTTACTCGGATTTGACTATCCGGTAATGCAAAAATACTATCGCGGCAAACTGGCCGATCTGAATACACTAGACATTCTATATGAATTCAAAAAACACCACGGTTTTCGTATCAAACTAGATTCGCTTGCACAAGACACGCTTGGTGTTGGAAAATCGGGTGATGGATTGAAAGCAATCAGACTATTTGCACAGGGCAAAATGGATGAACTAAAGAGTTACTGTTTAGATGATGTTCGCATTACTCGCGACCTGTTTTTACGAGGTATTGAAACAGGTGAATTATCTTTTCAAGATAAAGGGGTAAAGCGGGCTTGGAAAGTTGATTGGGTTATCCACAAGCCGGAAGGCTCAGGTGGGGTTCTTACGCTCCCGTTCTAACTATTTACGCATAATTGATCTTGAAACAAGATAACCCTGTTTTTGCATCAAAATGGCAGGATTTAAAAAGTTATCCACAGGATGGATGATTTTTGATCTCAAAATTTGACTATATATTTCTGAAAAAAGACTGATATGATTAATTATAGATGGGTTAATCCGTCTGAATCTTATTGTTTATATTAAAACTATCAATGCCTTGAAAGGGGGGCAAAGTGAGAAAAATATCGATTTTGTTGGGGGGAATAAAAAAGGGTAGAGATATGTTAGCGCGACTGTCAATGTTAGCGCTAGTTTTGTCTTTAGTGAGCATGCCTTCGTTGGTTGCACCCAAACATTGGGCAAATAACCTTGTTAATCGCGGGGGGATTACATCTTTGGACGGTGGAGCTGATAATATTCGTACTACATATTTTTCTTCCGGTACGGCTCAAGCGGGTAGCGTACCTCCTCACGTAGTTTCTTATTCAGCCGCTCCGGGCGATACTTATCCCTGGGAGGGGAATGATAATAATATCAATACCGGTAATGGTAATAAATTAACCGCTATTGGCATTGTTGGTTGGAGAGCGCTAGGAGGGATGCCGATTGATATGTCGCTATACCATAACAGTCAGGGTACGCATAACTCTGAACTGGGGTACAAGTGGACATTCTCGTATGATATCTATCTTGTTGTAGATGGTAGTGGCAACGCTGTGGTTCACTGGGGTGATGACCTTGCTTACCAATTTACCAAAAGTGGTAGCAACTATACCGCTCCTACCGGAATATTCGAGACGTTTGTAGCTAACGGTAGTCCAATTACCAGCTATGATTTAACCAAGAAAGATGGAACGGTTTACCATTTTACTAATCCAAATAGCACCGGTTGGTACCTTGCCACCATAACAGATTCAAACGATAACGTAACTACAATAGCTCACGATGCTAATGATTATTTAACCAGTATCACAGACCCAACTAATCGGGCCATTACACTTTCATACGATGGTAATAATCGCATTAGCACTATTACAGACCCGGCTAGCAGGCAGTGGACTATCTCGTACACCAGCGGCAACTTAACTCAGGTTACTTTGCCAACGGTCGGCGGGAATAGTTACAATTATCAATTTGGCTACAATGCCAATCACTGTATTACTTCTATGACAGACCCGCGGGGTCACTCTTCTACAGCTGCGTATTACTCTGACAATAGTGTAGATTATGCAGAGGATGCTGAGGGAAATCGTACGACATATATATACATATCCGGCCAAACCACCATCACCGATGAAAACAGCCACTCTATTAAACACAATTATACATCTAGCAAACTCTCGTCTGTTGTTGATCAGCTAAACAACACCGAAACCTATACCTACGATGCCAGCTATAACGTGACTCGGGTGAACGATCGCCGTAACCATAATACAGACTACACCTATGACAGTAATGGCAACGTGTTAACCGTTACCAATCCGTTAAGTAAAGTTTGGACATACACCTATAATTCTCTGAACGAGACTTTAACTATTACCGATCCGTTAAGTCATTACACTTCTAACACCTACGACTCAGATGGCAATCTAACTCAAATTGAAAAGAAAACCAGTAGTGGTGGCTCGGTTATCTCTGATATTGACTTCACCTACAACGCAGACGGCACCATGGCTACCAAGACAGACGACAATAGTAATGTAACCACTTATGGTTATGACAGTGATGGCAATGTGAATAGCATTACTACTCCAAACAGTCATGAAGCCACCTACGTGTTCAACGATTTGGGGGTTATGACTACACGGACCGATGCTTTAAGTAACGACACAGACTACACTCTTGACAACTGGTACCGTGTCACAGGAGTGGATTACCCAACTGGCACCGACCCAACTTATTCCTACGATGCTAATTCAAACCTAACCGGCTGGACCGATGATCAAGGTACATGGGCAAGAGTTTATGACAATGATGATCGCATGACCTCCGAAAGCCTAGGTGGAACTACACGTGTTTCGTATTCATACGATGC
The DNA here is from genome assembly GCA_041660565.1 of Patescibacteria group bacterium. Classification (NCBI taxonomy): domain Bacteria; species Patescibacteria group bacterium. The sequence goes on along the minus strand of JBAZWC010000001.1, from coordinate 510,993 downwards.
ATCAGGCAAAAAGGGTCTGTTGTCCACAATGACCGATTCGGGCAGCCGCGTAATGACCTATGCCTATACTGCAAGAGATCAGATCTATACCGAGTCTGAAACCAATGGTACCACTACTTACACCTACGACAACAATGGTAACGAAACTAACATTACCAATCCAAATAGCACCACAGTTACTATGGTATATGACAATGCCAACCAGCTGACTAGCGTTACCAACAAAAACAGCAGCAACACCACCTTAAGTTCATTTGCCTATACCTACAATGATGACGGTACCGCCTATACAGTTACCGAAGATAGCGGAGACGTGGTTACCTATGGCTATGATGGTGCAGACAGATTAACCAGCGAAACCCGCACTGGCTCAAACTCATATAGCAAGAGCTACACTTTGGACGGTGTTGGTAATCGTACCGCCCAAACCGTTGGCGGTACATCTACCAGCTTTACTATTAATGATGATAACGAGGTAACAGCAACCAGTGGCGGGTTTACTAATAGCTACACTTACAATGATGCCGGATATCAGACTAACCGCACCTTGGCTGGAACAAGCTACGACCTTACATACGATTACGAAGGTCAGCTTACCCAAATTTCTCAAAATGGCACCAACATTACCTATGCCTACGATGCGCTAGGTAGGCAATACAGTCGCACAGCAGGTGGAACAACTACCGTGTTTCAGATGACTGGAAATTCTATCCTATTAGAAAAACAGGGGTCAACAACAACTGGTACATATTCGTACGGTAACGATGTAATCCGTCGAGACTCCGAATACTTTTTGTATGATGGTGCAGGTACAAACAGAACCACTACTGCCTCAAACCAGTCTATCTCTGCTACCCTAACTACTGATGCTTATGCAAATACAGTTGCAACCTCTGGAAGCACTTATAACTTGTTGCAACTACCAAGTGAATGGGGAGGCGGATCAAGACTTCCGAATTTTGGAGATGGTGGATTGATGGGAGGACAATTTGACCCGCAATTAGGAAGGAGTATCTTACCAGGGCTTGATCCATTTAGAGACTACTTCCTTCCAACTCCAAAACCCACTCCATTTTATCCACGATTTTTTGTTGAACCAATTCCAACTCCTTCGAGAGATTATTCTCCGCCAATGATACCCCCTAATCCACCCAAAAATAGGGGTGGTTGGAATCCTCCGGAAAGAGACAGACAAAATCCACCATCAAATGGAGGCAGAAAACCCCCAGTCGTTCCGCCATATACTCCCCCGAAGGGACCCGATTTCTCTTGCGCGAAGAGGTACATGGAGCAACAATGCGAGCGAGATCGTCAAGAATACAATAAGTTGAAAAAACAACTGGATAAAGTGACATTTGAATTGATAGATAACGATATTAGGAACGGTAGAGATCCCAAAACAGGGAAACCATTCTAGATAATAGAACCAACCTAGTTTTAAAGCTGATAATTTGAGAGCAACAACTGTTAGGGTGAAAAACACCTAGCAGTTGTTGTTCTTTGTGGCTTTGTCATGTAAAAATGTATTATAATATTTAAACAATTTGTTATAATAATGTCGTTATGCACCAAGAAGTGTATTTGAAAGTGCCTTAACAACTCAACATAATCAGCGAGGAGTGCAAGATGAAATGTTCAACCTCTGCCATCCTTACGTTCGCTGTGTTGTGCTATGCTGGTCAGTGCGCTTGGGCTGCGCAATCGCATGATACCAGTACGATAGATGAACGCGGTATGTTGTCAACGCGGTTCATGGCCGATGCCATCATGGTGTCACGCGATCCCGAGCAACGAAAAGCTGTACTCTGGGCCAGTGAGCGCTACAAAGTGGGAGATTTGGAGGTACGCCAGGTTAGTACTGATGGTAAGTTGGCAATTGTGCCACTATTATCGAAGTCGGAATGTTCGAAAGCCGGGGTACTGCCAAGTAACCAGTCTGAGTACGATCCGGTGAACAATAGGATATTGATATCCCCGGTTTCTCCTAGAACCTCGTCTCATACGCGTGGCGATATTCTGTCTCACGAGTGCTTGCATGCCTATCGCGACCATACGATTCCCGGAGTGCGTCAGAAGTTCTATGATCCGAACACTGAAATTGATGAAGAACGGATCATCTACGCAATACAGGGAAACAACTCAGCCTTATGTTATGGAAAACCGTACCAAGTTGCATTAGAACGGTTGGTGAAACGGTTCTTGCGGCACTACCACACAAGCCGAATCCCGGTGGGGGAGGCGCCATATCCGCAGCCGTCACCCAAGGCGTTCTGGGTGTTTACGACATACGGTGAACCACTGCTGTCCGACGAAGATTGCGAAAACCGGAGCAGCATTTTGGCTCACCACGCGTTCTACGTAATGGTTGACCGGTATGCCAAGGGCGATGTCGCCCGTAAGACAAAGCTAAAGAACGGATTCACTCGCGCCTGCTCGATTATGGCAGACAAGCAGTACAACAACCCCAAGCCATAGCTATGTTGCTAACGGGTATCCCCAGTGGGGGTGCCCGTTTTTCTTTCAAATAGATTCCGGGTCTAGCCCGGAATGACACGGTGGGATTAGCCAAAAGGGCTACAATCAAGTAAAATTAAATAGATAAGAAACAAGGAGAGAGCTAATATGCCTGATCAGCCAAAGGGGGTAAAGTTTCCAGATTCGCCAAAGTACAAAATCGCCGTTTCCGGTTCGGCGGTTAATAATTGCGCCCCGGGAGCTTATCAAAAAGCCAAGATTGTGGGTGAAGAAATTGCCAAAAATGACGCTGTGCTGGTTACTGGCGCTACCACCGATATCCCACACTGGGCAACCATTGGTGCCAAAGAGCACGGTGGTATTAGTATTGGATTATCCCCTGCCTCGTCTAAAGCCGAGCATGTAAAAAAATATCGTTTGCCGGTTAGCTATATGGATTTAATTATTTATACCGGTTTTGATTATTCCGGGCGCAACCTGTTGATGATTCGTTCTGCTGATGCGGCCATATTCATCTGTGGGCGTATTGGCACGCTGAATGAATTTACTATCGCATTTGAAGACAAAAAACCAATTGGTATTTTAACCGGTTCGGGCGGTATTACTACGGAAATTGAAGGCATTTTGGATACGGCAAAGCGTGGTCACAATAATATTGTATTTGATGATGACCCAGCCAAGTTGGTTAAAAATGTGATTGGTATTATTCACGAACAAGAAAAGCACACACCGGAACAGGACAGAAGATTTGATTAAGAATCTTTAAGAGGGGTAAAATGACAATTCAATTTTTGGGGGCAGCGGGTGAGGTAACCGGTTCCAGCTATTTTATTGAGGATGGAGACACTCGCTTTTTGATTGATTGCGGCATGTTTCAAGGGTCAGACGAAGCGATTGAAAAGAACAAGGCGCGCTGGCCGTTTGAACCGTCAAGCTTAGATTTTGTGCTACTTACTCATGCTCATTTTGATCATTGCGGCCGTTTGCCCAAGCTTTATCATGATGGTTTTAGAGGCCATATTTATACCACCGCTCAAACTGCTGAGCTAGCCGATCTAATTTTAGCCGATGCGGCTGATTTGATGTTTCATGAAGCTAAAACACATCATGACATCCCGTTGTACACCTTAAACGAGGTTAAGGCGCTAAACAGTATGTATCGCCCGGTTCCTTACAAAACATCTACTCGTATTTCGGACAAAGTGAGTGTAATTTTTCACGACGCCGGTCACATTTTAGGTTCGGCAATTATTGAAGTGATAATTAACGGAAAACATATTATTTTTTCGGGCGATTTAGGTAACGATCCGGTGCCGCTGATGAATCCACCGGCTCAGCCCGAATCTGCTGATGTTGTGGTGGTAGAGTCCACTTACGGTGATCGTTTGCACGAACACTCAGATCGGGTAGCCGAGCTTAAAAAAGCGGTATTAGATGTGGTTGCTAACAAAGGCACGTTGCTTATACCCGCTTTTGCCTTAGAGCGCACCCAAGAATTGTTATATCATTTTAACGATTTACGTGAGACGGGGGCCATTCCAGACATCCCAATTTTTGTCGACTCGCCATTGGCAATTGAGACTACGGCCGTTTTTCGACGCTACGAGAGCTTATTTGATTCGGACAGCCAGAAACACATTCAGCATGGTGATGATTTCTTTTCGTTCCCACACTTGAAATACTGTACTACGGTAGAGGAATCAAAATCAATTAATTTTGTGGCTGCACCAAAAATTATTATCGCCGGGTCTGGAATGATGAATGGTGGGCGAATATCGCATCATTTAATTCACTACGGCGGCATCAAATCTACCATAATTTGCATTGTTGGTTTTATGGTTCAGCACAGTTTGGGCCGGCGCATTTTGGATGGTGAGCGTCAGATTCATGTAATGCATCAGGATATGACATTAGAGGCAGAAGTACGCCAGATTTCGGCGTTTTCAGCCCATGCTGATCAAGCTCAATTACTGGAATGGATCTCGGGCTATAAAAAAATTGGCCAGTTATATGTTACTCATGGCGAAGAAACAAGTCGTGAAGTGCTGGTGGGTAAGATAAAACAAGCGCACCCCGACTTGCGGGTTGAGATGCCGGAATTATTGCAGTCAGTTAACATTGAATAATCATCCTCCCATGCTGGTGTGTACTTTGTTGATATGCCTAAGGACTTTTACAATAATAAATTCTAAAATCGAAGCACCAAATTCGAAATAAATTTAAAGAACAAAATTAAAAATTTAGAATTTTCGATTTCTTATTTATTATTTTTTTCGAATTTCGGATTTAGTGCTTAGTGCTTGGATAAATCGGTGGACATATTAATCAAGCGACGACTATTGTGTAACACTACCTAAAACCATGAAAATAAGCTAAAGTATGAGTTATGGATAAGCTTTATGATCTGATTATTGTCGGAGGAGGAGCGGCGGGGCTAACTGCTGGTCTTTTTGCCTCTCGTCGAGGGCTTTCAACGTTGATTTTATCGTCCGATTTGGGTGGCCAAGCTGGAATTACCCCAGATATTGCAAACTATCCCGGCCTCCCGTTAACGGAGGGGGCAAAATTAATGGAACTTTTTGCCGCGCAAGCAGAAAAAACTGGTGCAAAAATTGTTTACGAAACTACTGCGTCCGTTCACAAAGCCAACGGGTTGTTTTTTGTCGCTACATTGACCAAAAAATATCAGGCTAATAGTATTATTTTGGCGTTTGGAAAAACACCGAATGATTTAGAAGTGCCTGGGGAAACCGAATTTAGAGATCAAATTTATCACCATATTCCGAAAAATCACCCTAAATACTCGAATGTTGTTGTAGTTGGTGGCGGTAATAGCGCGGTAACTTTTGCCAATGCCGTGGCAAAAAATGCCGAAAAAGTATATTTGGTTTGCCGAACTAGCGAACTTAAGAGCGAAGCGGTACTACTTAAAGAGTTATCCAAACGTAAAAACATTGAGGTTATTTATGACGCTTCGGTAGTGGCGGTTGAGGGTTCAAGCAACCTAAATAGCGTCAAGATATTACATCAAGATGTTGAAAAGAATATTCCCGCATCCGCCGTTTTTGTGGCGGTGGGATATAGTAACAAAACCGATTGGGTAAAACAGCTTGTGGCCGTAGATAAATTGGGTCAAATTATTATTCAGCCCGATTGTTCTACCTCAACCGAAGGCGTGTTTGCCGCCGGAGATGTTACCACCATGCCGTACAAACAGGTGGTTATCTCGGCTGGCGAAGGGGCAAAAGCGGCCATTGCGGCTCATCAATATTTATCTTCAAAAGCTGGTAAAGCGGCGCCACTAATTGATTGGGGGAAGCAAAAATCAGTAAAACGATCTAAGAAATAGTATGAAGAAGTCATACTATCCGTTTTTGCTACTTATTTGCGTCACCGTTTTGGTGGGAGTGGTGGGGGTAATTGCACGAACTTACGATCTGCATTTCCCAAACGAACGTATCTTTGACGAGGTCTATTTTCCGGTTTTTGCTAACGATTATCTAACCCGCACCGCTTTTTTTGATGTGCATCCCCCATTTGGCAAATGGTTAATTGCCATTGGTATGTTTATTTTCAAAGATAATCCGTTGGGTTGGCGCATTATTCCCGCAATTTTTGGCCTGGCGATTGTTCCATTATTCGCATTAATCAGCCTTAAACAGAATAAAAGTGTCGTTTCCGCTGTGATTATGTTCGCCCTACTTTCCGTGGAAACCATTTTGATCTCCTATTCACGCTCCGGGCTAATGGACGGTATCCTATTTTTCTTCATTTTTGCTTGTTGGCTTTATACTTTACGAGTAACGAAGCCAAAACAACTAATTTGGCTAGCTGTTCTACTTGGATTAACATTTTCCATCAAATGGATGGCGCTTGGTGTTCTTGCGCCCATCGGATACATAATGTGGCGCAAAAAAATGCTGTGGCGATTTATACTGAGCTTAACTATTACGGTTGTGATTTATCAAGCATTCGTGATGCTCGGGCAAGCGATTATTGCCTCCTCAAATCCATGGTTAGACGGTTGGTACTGGAATCAGCACGCCTGGAATTATCATTTAACCTTAACTGCCACGCACCCTTGGGGGTCACAATGGTGGACATGGCCGCTGTTAACCAGACCGGTACTGTTTTACTTTAACGAAGATTCCGGTGGTGTCACTCGGCTAATAACCGCCATTGGCAATCCATTGGTTTGGTGGACTAGCGGATTGGCGGTAATTTGGAGTGTTATTTATTTGATGTGGCAGCGGTTTAGATTAAAATTGTCTATCGCTGACCACGTTTTAACGCCGTTACTAATTGGATTCTTTGCGTTTTGGCTGCCATGGATGCCGATCAAGCGCGTCTTGTTTAACTATCATTACTTACCCGCTTACGGTATGGCACTGCTGATTTTAGGATATTGGTTGAACATTGTTTGGCATAAACAACCATGGTTATGCTTGCTAATCGTGATAATTTTACTTTCTTCCGGACTGTACTTTATTCCATGGGGCACGGGAACCGGGTTGTCGCATTTCTGGCTAGCTCGGCACGTGTGGGTTAATTCTTGGTTGTACTAATATAGTAATTACCTTAGAATAAGCTAAAGGAGGATTTGTGGAAAAACAAATTCGTAAATTTCGGGTTTATAACACACTAATGGGGTTTTTGCACTTTGTGCAGGGGGTGGTGATAATTTGTCTGAGCACCAATTTTAAGTTGCCGGTAAACACCAGTTTTTTGCAGTTCAATTCGTTCACACAAACGTTAGATTCAGCTACAAAGAATCTGTTTCACGTTAATTTGGGCTATGGTGTGGCGCTATTCTTCTTTATTTCGGCATTGTTTCATTTTGCTATTGCCACTTTTTACTATCGCACCTACGCTGCCAATTTAGAAAAGGGGATGAATAAAGCGCGCTGGTACGAATATTCAATCTCGGCTGCGCTTATGATTGTGCTAATTGGCATGCTAAGCGGGATATATGATTTATCTAGTTTAATGATGATGTTTGGTTTAACCGCGGTGATGAACTTATGTGGTTTGGTGATGGAAGTTTATAATCAGAAAAAATCAGACGTAGACTGGACTGCTTTTTCGGTGGGTAGTTTAGCGGGATTGTTGCCATGGGTAGCGATTGCTATCTACTTTTGGGGTGCGGGTACGGTTGAAGGTAACGCTATTCCCACGTTTGTTTATTGGATTTTTGTATCCATCTTTATATTCTTCTTTAGCTTTGCTTTGAATATGTATTTGCAGTATCAAAAAGTGGGGCCGTGGAAGAACTATTTATTCGGCGAAGGAATGTATATTTTACTCAGCTTGGTGGCGAAATCGCTACTGGCTTGGCAGATCTTTGCCGGTACTCTAAGGCCGATGTAGGGTTCGGAAAATTGAGAATGGATGATGGAAGATGGAAAGAACCTCGTCATCTCAAATTCGCCAGCTGGCGGAGAGAGATCCCGTATTGATCTAAAACAGTCGGGATTTCTCGTCGTTCGACTTCGCTCACGATTGTCGAAATGACGAGTAATGTCAAAGCGTACTTATGCCAGTTATTGACATCCATATTGACAAAAATTAAAAATAATGATATTTTTGTAGCAAGATCTTCAATTACCTTCGGGAGGTGAGCGCTGTGCTGGTATTTGGCATAGTCAGCAGGGTAGAGGATGCGACTGCTCAGACTAGGGAATGGCAGGGTGTCGAGATAGTCTCCGGAAAGTCCATCTTGAGGGGTGTTCGGTTCCCGTCTGAGGAGATCACCGACAGTGTGGTGGGCAATACGATCTTCTTCGAGATGGACGAAGTTCCAGGGATGCGTGGCCATTACACAGGTCATGTGATCAAGGCGATTCTGCCCTGAATGGGAAAGGGCGTTGATTGCCAACTTAGGCGTCGCGAGCAACTGTTGCGCGACGCCTTCGCATTAATATATTTTGTCACTGTTATTTTTTGTCTCCAACCGCTATGATATAAGTATTATGGCGAAAAAAGAAGACATTGTTAAATTAGTCGAATCATTAGCCAACAAAGCCGATCTGAAAAAATTGGCTCGTCTTGAGGCGTTGGTGCCAGAGCTCAAACTGATTGACGAATTACTGGGTCATAACGCCGAAACCGCACGTGATCAAGCCAAGCAGCAAGCCCAGAGTCTGCTATCTAACATTCCAGACGAAGATAAAGCCAGTATTATAAATTTATTGCCACGCGCAACTGCCGAGTCGCTAACCATTGCATTGCAGATGCTAAATTATGATTTTAAGCCACAAATTGCATTGATTTTTCACATTGATGATTTGATCGTTACTGATCACGACATTCCGCAAATTCGCACCGAATTGATCCCATATTTTACTCAGTTTATTGCAAATCACCCAACCGCTCATATGGTCTTTTTGTCCCACGATTCAGCTGATGTTACCACCATTTTAATTACCGCGCTTGTTGGTGGTGTGGCAATTGCCGATGGTCGGGTGAGTATTGTATATGAATCTGGTCTTGGTCTGTATCTTGGCGGTGATAAAAAAGAGAAGAAAGATTTTACCGAGGGTGTGCGCGGAGAAATCACTCAGGTTATGGACCGGGTGGCATTGGCGGCCAGCAGTATGTCAAAAGATCAAAATATTCGAGATAAATTCTACTTCAGCTCGACCGAGTTTTCTTGTGGAATTAGGGTGCATCCATTCGCTCGTGGGACTGATAACTCGTTAGATAAAGATGCCGCTAAAATGTTAATGTTGTGTTTTGCAACCGCATTAGCCGATTTGGTTAAAGAAGATGTTGAAGCTGTCCAAAATCATGCTACCAACTTTTTCCTCAACGCTGATCCGAGTTTAAGTGGGATTTTTGCCGCTCAGCCCGATGATCGTTTGTGGGATATGGAGCGCATAGATCAGTATCTAAACAAAATTAGTTTTGTGCATCTGGGTTCAAGAGGTTCAGTAATTCGTCCAGGCGAGATAACGGATATTCCGGCAGTAGAAACCGTTTTGCAGGCTATCGGTAAAGATATTTTTGTAGCAGTTTGTGGCGATAACCGATTTTCATTGCCGATTATGCAGTGGGCGGCTAAACTTCCATCTGGCATGGTTAGCTGCTCAGAGGGCGCAGATGTAATGATACGCCGTTTGGTTGAGCGCACCGGAGGCATTGAATATGCCTCTGGAAACATCGCGGAGATCATGGTTATATTAGATAGCTATTTAACTATTAAAACATTAATAAAATAAGGCGTTAATATGGCAAGTAAAATCTGTTTATACACCATCTCTGGTAGCGAGCACTGTCGCCTTACCAAGGCGCTATTACTCGATCTCAAGGTTGATTTCGAGGAAGTAAATTTGGATAAAGATGATGACGCAAAGGAAGAGTTGGTAAAAGTGACAGGCCAATGGAGCGTGCCGGCGTTAATTACAATTAATGCGGATACCAGTGATGTAGAAAACATTGTGATCGGATTCGAGCCCAACGCCATCAAAGACGCAGTTAAATAACATTATTAATAGAGGGGTATTTTAATGGAGGGGTTGGGTGTTAAGCATCGATTTTTAATCGAAGACAAGATCGATCAGGTCTTTGATTTTTTGCGAACTTCTAGTGACGGCTTGACCGAGTACGAGGCAGATAAACGGCTGCAAGGTCTAAAGATTCGTGAAGCCAAACAAAATCAACTGTTTTTTTGGCTAAAGTTATTTTTAAGCCAGTTTAAAAGTGCGCTCGTATTTCTACTGTTTATTGGCGCGATTTTTTCCTTTATAGTTGACGAAAAGTCGCAAGGGTGGGTAATTTTGACCGTGGTGTTAATAAACGCAATCATCGGTTCGGTTCAAGAATATCGGGCTGAAAGTGCACTGGCCGAATTCAAAAAATTAATACCCCAGTATTCTCGTGTCAGACGCAAGGGTGGCATCGCTACTATTAGATCAAAAAATATTGTTTTGGGTGACATCTTGCTGATTTCCGCTGGCGATATGGTGCCGGTTGATGCCAGACTGATTAAAGCCTCGTCATTAAAATTAAATGAATCCGCACTTACCGGAGAATTTGAATCAAAAATAAAGTATGCCGGAGAGCTTAAACACAGCAACCGTCCTATTGCCGAGCTGGACAACTGTGTGTTTGCCGGCACAAGCGTGGTTGAGGGAGATGCTGAGGCGGTGGTGATTGCCGTTGGAGAGCAAACGGTGATTGGCCAGGTTGCCGATTTAGTACTGGCGGCAAAACCACCTAAAACTCCGTTAGAAAAGCAAATTGATCAAATTAGTCGTTTCTCTGCGGTGTCCGGACTAATTATCGGGTTGGTAATTTTACTGTTAAGCATCTATTCAGAACGTTCAATAACCCAAACGATGTTACTGGTGATTTCGTCAATGGTGGCCATTGTGCCTGAAGGATTGACCTCGGCGGTTTCGGTTACATTGGCAGTGGGTTCAATGCGATTGGTCAAAAAACAAGCCATTGTGCGTAGGTTACCAATAGTGCAAACACTGGGATCGGTAACAGTCATTTGTACCGATAAAACCGGTACCTTAACTAATAACCAACTAGAACTGTCTGAAACCAAGATGTTAAACCAGTCAAAACAGAGCTCAGAATGGTATAACGCCATTATCGCTTGTTGCAATTCGGCGGTTATTTCAACCAAGGGAGTAATTGGCGATCAGGTTGATGTGGCGTTGTATCAATCAATGAACCGCAAGGTGTTTAATCTTGAACGAAAACGATTTACGGAAATTGCACAATTGCCATTTGATTCAGTTCGAAAACGGATGTCGGTTATTGTGGAAGATGCCGAGCGCAATATTTGGTGTTTAACCAAAGGGGCGCCAAACGGTTTACTTAGCCAATTTAACGAACGTGTTCAGGATCAAATAGAACAAACAATGGATGAATGGTCGGAAAAAGGTAAAAAAATCATTATTTTAGCGATGAGGCAGATATCGAAAGATGAGTGGAAAAAATTCCAGCCAAATCCGGAAAATTTTGATGCCGAGATAGAGAATCACTTGCATCCTATTGCACTTGTTAGTTTAACTGATGCCCCAAAAACCGGCATCGACCGTTCAATCGCAATTTCCAAGGATGCAAATGTGCGTACCATTATGATCACCGGTGATTGGTCTAAAACCGCTATCAGTATTGGAAAACAAATTGGTTTGTACACCGATGACCCAAAAATCATCACCGGAAGCGAGCTGATGCATTTGTCTGTGAACCAACTCCGTCGAATGTTAAAGAACCCGGAGCCGGTACTTTTTTCGGAAATTGATCCACGACAGAAACAAAAAATCGTTCAAGCGTTGCAATCTAATTATGAAGTGGTGGGTATGACCGGCGATGGGGTCAACGATGCCCCAGCGTTGCGCCAGGCTGATATTGGTATTGCGATGGGTAAATATGGCACTGACATTGCTAGAGAGTCTGCGGGGATGGTGCTTAAAGACGACTCGTACTCAACTATTGTGGAATCAATTAAAGAAGGCCGGATTATATTTAACAACATTAGAAAGTTCGTGTTTTATGAATTTGCCACCGTTGCGGTGCAAATTCTAGTGGTAATTTTTGGATTAATGCTTGGCTTGCCGCCGGTTTTGTTGCCGGTACAGATTATTATTTTAGATTTTATGATCGGCCTAATGCCATCATTGGCTTTGGGCGTAGACGGTTCAGAACCGGACATAATGAGGCATCATCCCAGCCGATACAATCAAGTCTTAATTGCTTCGGTGACAATTTGGCGGATTTTACGAAATGGTGGCGTAGCTGCTTGTGGTGCAATATTATCATACTATGTCATACTTTTTCAGAACGGGTGGCGCTTTAATAGCGATATGGCAATTAGCCACGAAATGGCTACGATGGCTTCATCAGCCGCCTTTTTGGCACTGGCGCTATTTATGATTTCTTTTGCCTTACATTCACGCAGTGAAACTCAAACTTTAATGCAACTAACAAAAAAGCCAAACAATAAGTTACTGTTGGCGATGTTAGGGTCTTTCGTAATTACTTTGCTGGTTATCTACTTACCATTCTTTAACCAGGTATTAAACACTCGTCCGCTCTCGATTATCGGTTGGATTGCTCCGGTGTTATCTGCAATAGTAGTAATGATAGGCGAGGACTTGTTCAAAAAACGTCAAATTAGTCTCGGAAAATAGTAATAAATTGGTGGGCTTGGTAGGACTTGAACCTACGACCGGACGGATATAAGCCGTCTGCTCTAACCAACTGAGCTACAAGCCCGAATAAGTATTATCTGATTATATTCTTTTTAACCAACTGTTCCGACGATACTGTCGGGATCCCGACCGCAAGCGTCGGGAAGCTACAAGCCCGCGATATGTGATATGATATTCAAATTATAACTAAAAATGACCTATTTCGCAAGCTGGCAGTTGTTCTGTTAGAATAATAGTATGTGGAAAAAAATTGTTTTGGGGGTGGTTGTGGCCATTGTTTTGATAATTGTGGCTGCTTTGGCGTCCGAATATGCCTACGCTGATCAAATTCTGCCTGGCATCAAAATTGATGGCATAAGTTATGCCAAACAAAATCGAGCTCAATTAACCGAAAATTTATCCGCAGCAATGACAGAGCGCAATAAGCAAGGCATCACATTCACCTCGGGTGATGCTAAAAAAACCGCTTCATTATCCGATCTTGGTGTTACGATCAATACAAGCCAAATGATTGATCAGGCCTATAATTTAAGCCACGACAAAATTGTCGGGCTGGGACCATTCAAACTGCTTTGGGCATTTGTAACACAATCCAATAATATCAAACTGTCATATAAAATTTCTGAAACTACCAAAAAAACCTATTTTGAAAAAAATATTTACCCCACTTTTAGTCAACAACCCACCGACGCCAGCTTAAATCTATCTACCAATCCGGTTACGGTGAATCAAAATAGCAGTGGAATGTGGGTAGATAACGATGCGCTATCGGAAAGTATCGGTCGGGCTATCGTCCAACATCAAACTGCCATATCTGTTCCGCTCACGCCCAAATTGGCCGACATCCTCCCAGAGAATCTAACCATCGCGGTACAAGACGCTAACTCAATTCTAAATCATCAAATTACCCTATTGGCGAGCGAAAAAACTTTTCAGCCGAGTCGGGAAGAAGTGGCAAAGTGGATTAACGTACAATCGGTAGACAATGTGCTGAGAGCGCGAATAGATGGTGATAAGTTAAAGTCGTACTTAAACGATAGTATCGCATCTAAGGTAAACGCAAAATCCAAAAATACCGTAGTTGATCAAAATAACAACACAATTTCCACCGGACAAGATGGTGTGAGCCTGGTAATTGACGATTCGATAACGGCAATTCAAACTGCATTGGCTTCGACTGACATGAAACAAACAATTAGACTAGCGGTCAAAGTTCAAAGTAGCGCTACCACGGCAGTAAATACTCAAGATGGTAGCACCCCAGGCCAATATCCCGGCAAATACATTGAAATAAACTTAACGCTGCAGCGAATGTATTTGTATGAGGGGTCAACTTTTGTCAACAGTTTTCGAGTGTCCACCGGAAAATGGAGTACACCTACTCCAACTGGCACGTTTTCGATTCAAAACGCCATTCGTACTGCTTATTCATCTGCCTATGGGCTTTATATGCCATACTGGCACGCTATCACGCCTGATGGAGCGTACGGCATCCACGGTTTGCCGTATCGTGGTAATTGGGTGGAAGGCGCCAGTCATATTGGCACGCCGGTTTCGCACGGATGCGTTCGGTTGGGTAGTGGTGATGATGTATTTGAATACAACTGGGCCGATATTGGAACTCCGGTAGTGATTCATAAATAAATTTTTTATCTAGCTTAATATTAATTAAATCGGGTGGTGCGCGTACGCACCACCCGGGTACTCCCCCTACTCTGTTGATGGTCCCTCTCCCGACTCTGTTGACGGCGGCGTGTTGGCGCTGTAAACCAAGACGTCAATCCAGTGAAGATCTATCAGTTTACCCAGCTGAGGATTGCCGTGGCACGCGATCGCTCCCAGTAACCGGCCAATAACATTAGCCGTTTCTTGATAGAGGCACAGTGACAGAATCGCCGGGTTTCGTGTAAGTGTCCATTTCTGACCAGCGTACGGAGTCAGGATCAGGCTCGGTGTATTCCTGACTCCAGTGCACCGTTCAGAAATACCAATCTGTAAGACTGGCTCAACAACCATGACTGTCTTTATCACATTCGGTTCGCTCCCGCCAACTTCGTGCCACCTAATTGGCTTAACCAACTCGATGGACACTGAGGCTGGGTTGCTTACAACCACGAGCTTCTTTCCCATGCCCATCTGGTCGATGACGGCTTGCAGCACCAGCTCGATGTTACTGAGGATCTGACCTGAACCTTCTAGCATCGGATTGTCCCCCTGTGGGTTGGTTGGATTATTTACCGCCTTAAGAAAAAGCTTTCTCTTTCTTAAAGCGGTAATTTTGTAATGTGCAAAAATCTAGTTAAGTTATACCATCTTTTTAATTATTTAACTATAGATATACAACGTGAATTAAGAAACCTACAATGTAAGTCAACGCTCCACTCTTGTCATCTCGACTCCTCGAGCGTTGTTTCGAGGGTGGAGAGATCTCAAAAAAAACTGGAAGGGATTCTTTTTTAGATTTCTCCCTCCGGGCGTAGTCTACGGGCGGAGCCAACGTAGTCGATCCGACGATCTTCTCGGGTCGAAATGACAATAGGAGGGGCGTGTCATTTTAACTCTTGAAAAGTAATGTAGTTTTAGGGTAGAATGGGCTGAAAGGTTTTTTTCATGCCCGACAAAAAACTACTGCGCATTATTGGCGCACGCGAACATAATCTAAAAAATATTTCGGTGGATATTCCACGCGATCAGCTGGTGGTTATCACCGGTTTGTCCGGCTCGGGCAAATCCTCTTTGGCGTTTGATACTATCTATGCCGAAGGTCAGCGCAGATACGTTGAATCGTTATCCAGTTACGCTCGCCAGTTTTTGGGCATTATGGAGAAACCAGATGTTGATCAAATTGATGGATTATCACCGGCAATTTCAATCGATCAAAAATCTACTAGCCGCAATCCTCGTTCCACCGTGGGCACTATCACCGAAATTTATGATCTGTTAAGGTTGATGTTTGCTCGGGTGGGCACGCCGCACTGCCCGAATTGTGGAAAAGTAATCGACCGGCAATCAGCCACTCAAATTGTTGATTTAATTTTGGAGTTTGGCAAAAAATCCAAAGAGCCAATTAAGTTGTTCATATTGGGGCCGTTAATTTCGGATAAAAAAGGAGAGCACAAACAGGTTTTTGAGCGCGTACGCAAAAGCGGCTTTGTGCGGGTTCGGGTTGATGGCAACGTAATGGAGTTAGAAGAAGCTGAAGATTTAGATCTAGACAAGCAGAAAAAACATTCCATTGAAGTGGTAGTTGACCGGTTGGTGGTAGGTGCAAATTTGAATGCCGAACTTGAAGACCGTAACCGCATTGCCAATTCAGTTGAAAAAGCCCTCGAAATTGGCAGTGGACTGGTTCATCTCTTAAATATCGAAACCGGGAAAATCGATACTTTCTCGGAGCAGTTTGCGTGTAGTGATTGTGGCATTTCGTTGCCCGAAATCGAGCCGCGGCTATTTTCTTTTAACAACCCGTTTGGGGCATGTCCAAATTGCCACGGCCTTGGGTATTTAATGAAAATTGATCGTGATTTAGTGGTGCCAAACAAAAAACTGACTATTGCCGAGGGCGCAATAAAGCCGTTGGTTCGCACCACCACATCGTCTAGTTGGTATGTTAGATTGCTTGAGGTGGTTGGCCAAGCTTATGGTTTTACCGTTAATACTCCATTTGATCAGATTACAGACACTGCCAAAGAAATTATCTTTGATGGCGCAGGCGATCAAGAGTTTGAATTACAACGCTATTCCACCACTTGGGAAGGGGTAATTCCAAACTTAACGCGTCGTCACAAAGAAACCGAATCCGAATTTATGCGCGCCGAGATTGAGCGATATATGATTGATTCCAAGTGTTTGGTGTGTGATGGGAAACGGTTAAAACCAGAGGCACTGGCGGTCAAGATTAATCAAAAATCGATTGCCGAAGTAACCAGTTTATCCATAGATGAAGCTCATGATTTTGTATCTAATCTTAAACTAACAGACCGCAACACGGTTATCGCCAAGCAAATTGTGAAAGAAGCTAAATCGCGCTTGAATTTTTTGCAAAACGTCGGTTTGGCTTATCTAAACTTAGATCGTTCTGCCACCACGTTGTCGGGCGGAGAAGCGCAACGTATTCGTTTAGCCACCCAAATTGGCTCGTCGTTGATGGGGGTTTTGTATATTTTGGATGAACCGTCAATCGGCCTGCATCAACGCGACAACGCCAAACTATTAGATGCGCTAAAGAAACTACGTGATCTAGGTAACTCGGTTATTGTGGTTGAGCACGATCAAGAAACAATGGAACAAGCAGATTTCTTAATCGATATTGGCCCTGGTGCGGGAGAAAATGGTGGAAATGTGGTAGCCATTGGTACACCAACCGAGGTCAAAAAGAACGAAAACTCGGTTACCGGGCAATACCTATCTGGTAAAAAAGAGATTGCGACGCCAAAATTACGTCGAGAAATTACTGATCGTGCGCTAACCATTGTGGGCGCTACCCAGAACAATCTGCAAAATATTGACGTTAAAATTCCACTAGGCGTGTTTGTTTGTGTCAGCGGTGTTTCCGGATCAGGAAAATCCACTTTAATTAACGATATTCTGGCCAAAACTTTGGAACAGAAATTCCATCACGCTCGCACAAATCCGGGCAAGCACAAAGAGATTTTGGGTCTATCTTATCTTGATAAAGTTATTACTATTGATCAATCACCAATCGGTCGCACACCACGCTCAAATCCCGCCACTTACACCGGTTTATTCACCTTTATTCGCGATTTGTTTTCGCTTACCTCAGACGCCCGAATGCGCGGATACAAAGCGGGCAGATTCTCATTCAATGTTAAAGGTGGGCGATGCGAAACTTGTCATGGCGATGGAGTGCTGAAAATTGAAATGCATTTCTTGCCCGATGTCTATGTAACATGTGAAGAATGTCACGGTAAACGTTACAACCACGAGGCGCTAGAGATCAAATATAAGGGCAAAAACATTTCGGAAGTGCTAGATATGACGGTTGAGCAAGCGTTAGAGTTTTTTGACGCCGTGCCAGCCGCCAAAACCAAACTACAAACGTTGTTTGATGTTGGGTTGGGCTACATTCACCTTGGCCAGCCCGCGACCACTTTGTCGGGTGGAGAAGCTCAGCGAGTCAAATTAGCCACCGAGCTGTCGCGTCGTGGTACCGGCAAAACATTTTATATTCTAGACGAACCAACCACCGGTTTGCACTTTGAAGATGTTAAACATCTAATTAGTGTGTTGCAGGCTTTAGTTGATAAAGGAAATTCAGTACTAGTGATTGAGCATAATTTAGACGTAATTAAATCGGCTGATTATGTTATTGATCTAGGCCCAGAGGGCGGTGTAGCTGGAGGATTGCTAATTGCTTCGGGTACACCGGAAGAAGTGGCTAAGGTGGAAAAATCATCGACAGGGCAGTATCTGAAAAATGTTCTAAAATCAAATTAATCCAATTTGCCCAATTGGGGAAATTTGGTTGACAAAATCACCGGCTAGTTTATCCTGATAATTACATAGGAGTAACAATGGACCAAGAACAAATTATTGCTAAAATTGAAAAAAAATTTGCTACCGTTAACGCCCGGATAGATCTGTTGGAAAATCAGCTTGATCGGTTGCAAAAACGAGTACGTGAGTTAGAAACGATGGTAGAAGACGACCAAGATTTTGATCCATCTGAATACAATTTAAGCGAAGAAGAGATGAAAAGCATCACCGAATCTGCTGAAAATGATGCGAAAATAGTTTTTGATTCAATAGAAGAAAATCGATCGTTATCTCAAAATCCGCCCTCATCTCATGTTTCATTAGTAATTGATCTAAATAAAAATGACAAAAAATGACGCTAACAGCGTCATTTTTTATGTCTAAACCGTTTCTATAAGCCGGGTTCTGTAGTATTTGTAAACAAATACTTGACCATCATCTATCTACGCGTCTGGGCCAAACCCGCTTCTTGGATAAGCACAATTGAAGCGAATGGTCCACCAGACTTGCACCATGCAGGGTTTTCACAAATTAGCATTGCTGCTAAAGCGCGTGCGCTCTTACCACACGTTTTCACCTTTGCCCCCGACGCGCTGCACTAGAAACTCGAGGCGTCATTCCCGCGCAGGCGGGAATCCAGCCTATAAACAAATTTCCTTATGTTTATAAATTGGAATTTAGAATTTCGAATTTCCAATGCAACGCATTGGCTGGCTGTGTATTTTCTGTTGCACTATTCCCTTGCCCTGTCGAATGACGGGGCAGCTAGACTTCGCTGCTAACTAATGCTAGCAGATGCGTCAGTACAACGCTTATCAGGTGCCCGGACTTTCCTCCCCGTTAGGGGCGATGATCCGAAAAGATTTAGACTACTATATTATAGCATAACATCTTTAATTTGTCCATATCTACCTTGACATTTATTAAAATATATGATAATATAGTGGTATCACGGCAGGACAAGTCGTTGAGTCCTTTGACACACGTACTCGGCCGCAGCCGAATGGTAGGCTATAGGAGCACGAAATGGACACTATGATGGACGTGGCTTCGATCAAGGTTAAGCTGACGGCAAAGATCAACATTTACTTCGCGATCATTCCGGCTCTCACTCCTTCTAATGCCGTGGAATGGGGTGAGGTATGGGGATCTTTCGTCGCCGACATGCAGCTCCTAGCGGTGCTGGCTATGTCTTTCGACGAGATGCGCAAGTTCGCGGCCGAGTATGTCTCGAGCGTGCTCAAGACGCTCGGTGATAGACCGTGGAATATGCCTGCGGACATCCGTGACGAGTTCACAAAGATGTGTTTGGCATTGCTCAAGACGGAGACCAAGGCTGCTTCTGACGCGACTTGCGAGGCGTGACGCACACGACATGGAATGGGCGACGGGGAGACAATCCCCGCCGCCCAGAACTTTTTTAAGACCAATACGGTCTTTTTTTTGTGCCAAAAATCCCTCGTCATCCTTTGCTATCCATTGTTATCCCTCAAACGGGCGGACATCCCCCTTCGCTCTCTGAGCTACGGAAGGACAAGTATGAGTCCGCCCCTACGGAGGTCGACGAGTTATGATAAGATAAAGCCAATGAATACAATAATCGCCGGGATTGATGAGGTTGGTAGAGGGGCGTGGGCGGGGCCAATAGTGGCCGCCGCCGTCATTCTCGATACCGAAATAGACGGGTTAACCGATTCAAAGCTGTTATCTAAAACTAAGCGCGAGCAGCTAGACCAAATAATCCGTCAGGTCGCTTTAGATTTATTTATCGCTGAAGTCAGCGCTTCTGAAATCGATCGGCTAGGCCTAGCCGAGGCAAACCGGTTGGTAATGCGTTTGGCGCTTGCAGGACTTAAAACAAGGCCGAATTTGGTTAAAATTGATGGCTTTTCATGCCAAACCGACATTCCAGAAGAGGTAATAATTCACGGTGATTTATTGGTGCCACAGATTAGTGCCGCCTCCATAGTTGCCAAGGTCTATCGGGATAGGTTAATGTATGGGTTAGATACGGACGACCGCTACGGTTTCAAATTGCACGTTGGTTACGGTACCAAATTGCACCAAGAGCGGTTGCAGAAATATGGGCCGTCACAGCATCACCGCATGTCGTTTAGGCCGGTAAAAAAGATCCAATTGGCCGAATTGGACTAATTGGATTGATTCGAACAAGGGATTTAATGAAATACCAACTTTATTTACCTGAAAAATATCCGGTGGTGACCGGTGAAAACGCCTCGGTTGGTTTGGCAACGTGTTGGTCCGACCCAAATTTGCTGCTCAAAAAAGATCCGACCATTACCAAGCACATTGGGCTGATGGGTACGCTTTACAGCAAAGAAGGCGTTTCGGTGATTTTGCGTAATTTGTGCTTGAATCCAACCATTAAAACGATGGTGGTTTGGGGCAACGCGCCACTATCAAACACTCAATTTGGCATTGCCGGCCGCAATTTACTCAAAACTTTTTTCGATAGTAGCATAGGCAAAGATAACCTAGTAAACGGAACATCAGACAGG
This sequence comes from Patescibacteria group bacterium, assembly GCA_041660565.1. NCBI lineage: Bacteria > Patescibacteria group bacterium. The sequence continues at coordinate 490,337 of JBAZWC010000001.1, read as the reverse complement.
CTGCATCCTGAAATTGATCCGGACGTGTTAGAAAAAGTGCGCCAAAATGTTAAATTGCTCGATTTATCTGACCTAGACTACGACAAAATGATCTCCAAAGTGAAAAATCTAACCTCAGACACTAAGCCATATATGAAGCCCACTTCTTTTCCCGAAACCAAGCGCGATGTTGACGCCTCGGCGCCATCGGAAGAAATTGGGTTTGCAGTGCATCATCCTACTCTGGCTGGCGCATGGGCGCAGGTGGTTGATCGCATTTTGCTTTACGGTGGCATCAAAAAAACCGAATATGGCAATTTGCAGAAAGAGTTGCAGGTGGTTACTTGGGTGATTCATCAAGAAGATTTAGCCAAGTTTGCTATTCCGGATTGGCCGGAGGAGCTGTTGAAAGCAGTTGGGATGCACAAAGATATGCTTAAAGAATACGCCACGGCGTTTTTGGATGCAAAGCTGCCCGAGGGCACGGTGTACACCTATGGGAGCCGTTTGCGCAATTACCCGGGTGATTTAGATCAAGTTGATGAGATTGTACGTCATCTAAAATCATCACCTATCACTCGCCGCGCTTTTGGCACCACGTTGTACCCGCCGTTTGATATGAAACATCACTCACCACCGTGTTTGTGCTTGATTCAGTTTTTGACGACCGTTGAAGGTAAACTAAACTTAATCGCCACATTCAGATCACATGATATCTTTAAGGCGGCGTTACCCAACGCTTTTGCGCTGCTAAATTTACAAAAATACGTTGCCGAAGAGACTAATTTGCCAATTGGATCTTTGGCCATCACCTCGCACTCCGCGCATATGTACGAAGAAGATTGGGAGAATGCCAAAAAGTTGGTGGATTGTGCGTTGCGCGGGCGGGTGAAAGCGCAATTTGATGAGTCTGCAGATTTAGATCCACGTGGAATTGTGCGAATACAGGTTGATGGTGGCAAAATCATCTTAAAGCTAATTAGTTTGTCAGGTACCGAAATTGCCGAAGAAATTGGCACAAAAGCGCGTGAAATTGCGCTACGTTTAGCCAAACGTAATTTACTGTCGCGCGGTGATCATTATGTGGATATAACGCTAGAGTTAATTAAAGCCGAGCTGGCTCTGCAATTAAACATTCCGTATAATCAAGACAAACCGTTGATTGTGGATAAACATTTTACATTACGATAGGATAATCGAATGGCAAATCTAAACGGCATTTTTATTACTTTTGAGGGTGGCGAAGGCACCGGTAAATCGACGCAAGTAAAATTGCTCGCCGAGTGGTTAACCGAGGCTAAGCATGATGTTTTTACCCTGCGAGAGCCAGGTGGTGAAGAGACAGCCGAAAAAATTCGCCAGATTATTTTAGATCCACCGTCACCACTAACGACCAACGCCGAACTGCTTCTATTTTTAGCGTCTAGGTCGCAAGTTTGTGAGAAACTAATCAAGCCGCATTTACACAAAGGTTCTGTGGTTATTTGTGATCGATTTATCGATTCATCCGCGGTGTATCAAGGATATGTTCGCGGGATTGAACTTGGAGAGGTGAATAATCTGAATCTATTTGCCACTGGTAATATCAAACCAGATTTGACGATATTGTTAGACATTGACCCAAAGATCGGGTTGTCGCGGCAAGAAGATCAGAATCGTTTTGAAAAAGAGGGTTTAGAATTTCATCAAAAAATTCGTCAGGCGTATTTGGATTTGGCAAAAAATAATCCTGATCGAATAAAGGTGGTTGATGCATCTGGGACTGTTGATGAAGTTCACGAGGCGATTGTTAAAGTAATTCAGTCGTATTCCCAAAATAAATAGCCGCGGTCGGTCTTGACCCGCGGCGTGGTGGGGAGGGTGAGGTGGTGGGGATGGCGGGCTACTCGGCTTTCTTGGCTCCAAGCCGCCGGAGAATCTCAGCGCGGCACTGGTCTCGCTCGGCTGTGCAAATGTCCTGAGCATTCCTAGCTGCCACTGAAGTTACGTCCTTGTCGTGGCGTAGTTCTGTGAGCTCAGCCGTCTTGTCGATGAGGCTGTCCACCAACTGAGCTGCACTCATCCGTGTTACGTTCATGGCACACCTCTGTGTCGCTGTGATGCCATTATTGTATCAGAAAATAGACAATTTGCAACAAAAAAAGCCGCGGTCTGTCTTGACCCGCGGCGTGGCATGATGATGTCCGGTTCACGCATAATGTGCGCACACGATTTCGTTTCGGATCTCTTCTACTCGAGAACGAAGTGGCGCGAGCAAACGTTCCGTCTCGTCGGGTGGGGTATGGCGAATCTGGTGTTGCTTTTCCATCTTGCCGAGTGCAATGGAAGCGGAAATCAGCGCGTGCACAAGCTCGTCGAAGGTAAGACCGGTTTGACCTGGCATTCGTCGTGCCTCCGTACATGTGATGTCATTATTCTATCAGAAAAGAGACAATTTGCAATAAATAATTGCCGATTATGATTGCTTAGAATATGATTTTGTGGTAGGATATAACTAATTGGGGAGTCGCCAAGTGGTAAGGCACCAGGTTTTGGTCCTGGCATTCGGGGGTTCGAGTCCCTCCTCCCCAGCCATCCTTTGTAATTAACTCGAAACTCAAGCCACTTTGACCGAAAGGTCTTTTTTTGTGATAAATTGTTGCATATAATCACCATTGTGTATAATGGTAGTAGATCTTTATTTATAGCGAGGGGAGGTGATTGAAATGAAAAAGATGGGTACGTTAGATTGGGTAGCTTTTGTATTAGTAATCGTCGGTGCATTGAACTGGGGATTAGTCGGTCTTTTCAAATATGATCTTGTCGCTAAAATCTTTGGCGATATGAGCACGGTATCTCGTGTCGTTTACGATTTAGTGGGTTTGGGAGCGCTATATCTATTAGTAATGGCGTTTAGCAAAAAAGAATAATAGTTTTTAAGGTAGCGTGTATAAGCGCGCTACCGACTAAAATTGTAGAGAGGTAATCTGTGATTATACTTAGACGTCGTTCTTTTACTTTGATTGAATTGATGATTGTTTTGACGATTATTGGGATTTTAACTGCCATTTCTGTTGGTAGCTATTCTCGGGCGCAAATGCGTTCACGAGACACAACCCGAAAAACGTCGGTTTTGGCCATTCAATCTGCTTTGGAGCAATACAAATCGGTCAATAATGTGTATGCGCCAAACTGGTCTAGTGCCAGAGCGGGGGCTATGTGCCAAGGAAATCGTAATGCCGGTGCCGACTTTACCGGTTTGGGCGATTGTAATTTAGTGGTCAGCTTAGATCCTTCTATTAGCAGTTACGTTGCAGCGCAATATGCGTATGCTGACCCGATGTTTAATACAGACAATACAAACGCCGCTACTATTGCTGCCAGTGCTTATTTATTACCACTACTTTCTAAACCCAAGGCCGTTACAGGGTCATTTACGGCTGCCGGCGGTTTCCCGGTTTGGGATAGTAGTGCCGACGCTTCAGCTGTTTGGAGGGCGGGAGCGATTAGTTATCGGGCACAGCAAAAATACTATGTGCTGCGAGTGGCTTTAGAGAATCAAGCTACCCCGTGCACGGAAGGTTATAACGCTGCAAATACCGGATATTTCTCAAATCCTGTTGCAGCCCCGTTTAATCAGTGGCGAGATGCTACTTATCCAGTGAATAACGGTAATTGCGATAATAATACGTATAAAATTTTCCAAAAATCCAGTTTATCCAGCTTGCACTAAAACGTTGGTTCAAGGTATACGTCACAAGTTGTCATTTCGACTCCTCGATATTCAAGTCGAGGGTGGAGAAATCTGCAAAAAAAGAATTATAAATTATTAATTTTTAATTAGATGCTTAGCATCGAAATCACTCGCGGAACGCTCGAGATTATCAAATGAATGGTTGCCAATTTTTAATGACTTAATAAGGAACCATTTAAAATTTAATCATTCGGTACTTATTCATTTAAAATTTTGCCTTTAAAATTTAAAATTGTGGATGGGATTCTTCCTTAGATTTCTCCAACACGCTCGAATTGACATTCTCGCAGGGTCGAAATGACAAGGGGTAGGAATCGCGGTATAATCTATGTCAGGAGATTGTATGCACAAAGTTAGTCTTTGGCGGGTGTTGTTTGCGTCGTATATTATCATTATTGGTTTAATCATTTTGGTGCAGAATCTTGCTCCCCAGGTTGCGGTGTGGGCCGGTTTTTGGCCGCTTTTAATCTTAATTCCCGGAATTTATATAATGCTTCACTTTGTGGAATCTCACCCATCGCAAAAAAAACCATATGAATATATTTTTGGTCTATTTTTGATAATTTTCTCACTATTTTTGTTCTTTAATCAGTTTACCGGTTGGTTTTACTACGATTTGATCAATTTTGTCCTGCCACTAACTTTAACTATACCGATGTTGTTGGCGTGGCTAAGATGGCAAAAAAAATGGATGTTTGATATAGGCCTGATATTCTTCCTAGTTAGCGGATTTTGGCTATTGTATAACTTGCATTACGCCCAGTATTTTTACGCTTTAGTGGTAATCTTGGTCGGCTTATCGTTGTTCGAACGAAAGAAAGTCCGATGACAGAAAACGGAACTAAATGAACGCTGAATCAATTTTATTTTTACTCGGTGGGTTGACTGTTGGTGCCATGGTTGCCATTTTTTTGCGTCGGGGTAAATCAACCGATAACGCGTTATTGCATCAGCGCATGGACGCCCTAAACACCGGCATGCTGCAGCAGATGCAGCAATTTCAGCTATTGTTGCAAACTCAATTACAAGAACATCGCGAAACATTGGATAAATCCGGCGCTTCGGTAGGCCAAAAATTAGATCAAACTACCACCTTGTTTAATCAGGTTACCGAACGACTCGCCCATTTGGACGAAGGCTCGAAACAAATTTTAGCTATTGGCAAAGATTTGACCTCGCTTCAAGACATCCTTAAAACTCCTAAACTACGTGGCAATTTGGGCGAGTTGTTTTTGGGTGATATGCTGGCGCAGCTGCTGCCCAAGGATCAATATAAATTGCAATACAATTTTAAGAGCGGCGAACGGGTAGATGCGGTGGTTAAATTGCACGATGGTTTACTGGTGCCAATTGACGCCAAGTTTCCAATGGAAAACTTCCGCCGGTTGGTTGATAGTAAAAACGATTTGGAAAAAGAACAAATGAGCAAGGCGTTTAAATCCGACGTTAAAAAACACATCGACGATATTGCCAAGAAATACATTTTACCCGCAGAAGGAACTTTTGATTTTGCCTTAATGTATGTACCGGCCGAAAATTTATATTACGAAACGGTGCTAAAAGATGATAAAGACGATTCGGTTTTATCTTATGCTTTTGCCAAAAAAGTGATTCCGGTTTCACCAAACACTCTTTATATTTACTTACAGGCTATATTGCTCGGACTTAAGGGGCTAAAAATTGAAGAGCAAGCTCATCACATTTTGACCAATTTACAAACACTGGCGCATGATTTTGAGAAGTTTTCCAAGAGCTATTCCGGTTTGGGTAGCCATATTCAAGGCGCGCAGACAAAATACTTGGAAACCGAAAAGCAGATAAACAAAATTGAGCTTCGTTTAAGTTCGGTAGGCGAAGAAGCGGTAGTAAAATTACCGGATAACCCTGTGATAGTTGACAAAGACAGATAAATAGTTGCGGTACGGGATATTTTTTGCAACAATTAAGGTACAATAAGGATGAGGATTGCATGAAAAAAATCGCACGTTTTTTGGTGATTGGTTTGGCGATGATAATAAATATTGGATTGCTTTCCGTCCCTGCTATGGCTATTGGGCCGTCGAGTAATCCATCTTCTGCCACCTCAGCCACACCCACAATGTCTCCCACAGCCAATTTCACTCCAACTCCAAACGCAACCCCTACTGCTACCCCCACCAAAACACCTACTCCAACTGCTAACGCTTCCGGACAGCCATCATCAAATCCATCTTCCGGCGTTCGCACATGGCTAGAAGGTTTTGCCTATCTTTCAACCTCCAAAGTGGGTATTCCGAATGTGAACGTTACTCTCTACCAAAATGGCAATACCGGCGTCACAGTCAAAACAGACCTGACCGGGCATTACATCTTTCCGTCGGTCTATCCTGAATCAGCTAGTCTAAAAGCACAAGGTGATTTTGTTGTTTTCCCAATCAAAACTATTCCGTGGCTTCGTCCGGGTAAAAATGTATATGATATTAAACTTGAAGTGGTTTCTTCGAATAAAATATCAGGCGAATTATTATATAAGAAACCCGGGGTGATAATAAAGATATTCGAGGTTAAGAGTAGAAAATTAATTGGCAAAACAATCATTGGCCCACAAGGGATCAATTTTGAATATGTGTCAGACGCACTTGTTCCTGGTGTCGATTTCTCGGTTGAGCCGTGGCTAGGTGATACAAAATTAATTGGTACACCGGCTACGGTCAAGTTTTCCGCGACGAATAATCAGACAATAAGTGTAAGTTTGCAAGTTGATAATGTGGCAGTAGATAATGTTCATAAAGTAGATGTAGTGGTGGTAGATTACTTTGATTACGGTCCGACAGAAAAATTAGTTAGTAATGCAACAGTTAAGCTAGATCTTTATCCAAAAACACATCTTTCCGCTAAAACAAATAAAAAAGGTATAGCTAGTTTTAAAAAAGTGCTTTCGGGCGTTTATACCGTTACTGTTTCCGCATCAGGCTATAAAACATATACCACAACTGCGGTATTGTATAATGTCCCTGATAATACCGCTGACATAATTCATGTTGCCATGACACCAAATTCGGTTTCAACGGACGGTAAATGTTATAAATATCCTCAAACAAATGTAAAAGAATTTTGGTTCTGTGGGTACCAAGCCAAAACTACGTATACCAGTATGCTGGCAACGTGGAAAGCGGTGGACGAGCAGATTGGCAAGCTAAGAGCAGCGTATCCAAAATATAATATGCTACCCCTGCAAGTGGTTGTTAACTCAGACGGGAATCCCAGCGTTGGCTACGAATACAGTGAATATGGGCATAATGAGTCAAGCCCTCCCAATGTTAAATGTATGTCTGCGCTGCCGCACCCAAATACTAATGGTCCAAATTTATTTGCTGAACGTTTTGAAATCACAGCTAGTGTGGTTCAAAAATATGGCACAGATGTTACTGTTCACGCCGTCATTCATGAATTTGGGCACGGCATAGACTTGCGTAAGAGCGGCACTTGCGATACTTTTTCTTCCGATACCGGTCTTTTTGCCACTGTTCGTGCTTTGGGTAGATTTTTGGATCCACCATATTTTACCGTCATAAAAGACAGTACGTATGACAATGCGTGGAAAAGCTTTGGACATCCAAAAGACGGCAACACTGAAACATACGCTTCGGCTTTCCATGACGGTATCGTACATATGAATGATTATTCAAAAAATGCTAATGATACCGGTCAGATTATCAACGATATTCTAATGAAAACCGTTGATCTGTCGTTGCAGCCATAATATCGGAAAGAAAGAAGATGAATAATAAAATGATTTTTAAACGATACCAATTTATTGTTTTGGGTATCCTGATAATTTTGGTTGGCGTATCTACATACATCCACTATATTAGCAGTGATGCCAGCACTGTCCCCGCTAGTCCATATTTTCATTACGTTACCGGTAAAGTAACCATTGTGGATAGCACAGGCAAAGTGGTTGGCCCAGCCAGCACCCAGCAAGTAATTATCGGATCAATTGGTGCCTCTGTTGGTACTGATGGTTCGTATTCGTTGACCACCGAAGAAAGTGGTTGTTTAGACGTCAACTTTTTAGATAAGACCAAAAGAACACTGGGGAAATATCAACTAGCAGATTCCTTTGAGCAACAAGTCTGTTACAATATAGATGAGACTAATCCGGTTAGAGATTTTACCGTTATCGCGGTTCAATAGAAAATAAAAAAAAGGAGCATAATGAAAGTTATGTCAGTCATTGGAATACTGGTTTCGGCAATCGGGTTGTTTTTCGCTTTGTCATTTATGACGGGTGGTGCAACGGATACTGAGGTGGGGATTGGGTTTATAACCCTGATATTGTTCGCCTTTACTTTGGCGCAAAGCATTGTAGGCGTGGCCCACAAATGCAAACCAGTTGAAAAAGCCGAGAAAGCCGAATAACTCTAAGACAATTTTCAGCGTAATTGGCTAAACTGGTGGGGATCGCTTATTAGTATCAATTAGGAATATTAAGTGTAGCAAAGTTTAAATTTGCACACGATGTATTTCTTGTTCGAAGCTCCACTCCGTAGAGTTACGCTCGGAGGACGAAGTGAGAATTATCCCTTTACTAAATGGGTAGTTCTCGGCCATGCCTCGAACAAGAAAACAGCGCCTTGCTCCAAACACGACAATCAGATAAAATAAGATAAATGCGATTTATTAAATTTGGTGCATCCGGATCAAAAGTTAAACGAACGGCAAAGTGGGTCGGCTTATTTTTTGTCGTCCTGATAATAGGATTATCTAGCTGGTTCGGCTACACCATCATAAAAAATAAAAATAAGGTCATTACGGCTAACTCTAACGGGGGTAGCGTTTTGCTGACTAAAAACGCAAAAGATGTTAAACCGTCCGATTTATCCGGTGATTCGGATGGTCGGGTAAATATTCTATTGATGGGCATGGGTGGAGAAGATCATCCGGGCGGTACATTGACAGACACTATCCAAGTTTTATCGTTAGATACTCAAAATCACAAAGCTGGTTTCCTATCTGTGCCAAGGGATCTGTATTATAAATATTCCAGTAACACATACGCTCGTATAAATGAGATGTATTATCGTGGTGAATTGAAACAAAAAGGCAATGGCACAGCCGCGGCAAAGCAGACCATTAGTGATCTATTAGGCATACCGATTCATTATTATGTGTTACTGGATTTTCAGGCCTTTAAGGAGATTGTGGACTCTTTGGGGGGTATAACGGTCACGGTGGATACGCCACTTGATGATCCGTTTTATCCGGCGGCAGATATGATTCGTTACTCTCCGGTGCATATTAAAGCCGGAACACAAACAATGGATGGGGAAACTGCCTTAAAGTATGCCAGATCACGTAAAACCACATCCGATTTTGATCGATCGCGCCGACAGCAAGAAGTAATGTTAGCGATTAAACAAAAAGCCCTGTCGGCAGGCGTCTTAACTAATCCGGTTAAATTGACTCAAATAATGAATATTGTGGGTAATCATATTCGTACTGACTTACAGGTTAGCGAAATGCAAACACTCATCACCGAGGTTAAAGATTTAACTGGCAGCCAAATTATTACCCAGGTAATTGACAGCTCAGCCAGTGGTCCGTTGGTGGGGCAAAATATTGGTGGTGCAGACGTATTGGTCCCACGCGATGGCGATTACACCTATCAAGCAGTTAAAGACATTGCTCATACCATTTTCACCAATCCATTTTTGGCAAAAGAAGACTCAACTATTGCTATTCAAAACGCTACCAGCACCTCTGGACTTGGCGCAACCGTATCCAAAACACTTAAAAATTTGGGATACAATGTTGTAAGTGTTACAAATAGCACTACAAAAGAGCAGTTCACGCAGTTGATCGATCGGAGTGGTGGCAAAAATCCATTCACTATATCATTTTTAGAAAAAAGATTCGGACTAAAAGCCCGCCAAGATTCTTCTGCTAGTAGCGAAACAGCGGACATTGTGCTAATATTAGGCGCAGACTATTCGACAAGCAAATAGCGTCTATTAAGTCGATATTCCGCGCGATCATGTTGTTGTGCACACACAATAAGTAAAAAGCACGAAACTCGAAACTCGAAATACGAAATATATTCCAAATTTCTAATCATAAATGTTTCGGATTTTGGATTTAGTGCTTCGAATTTTGGAATGATTATGCCCAATTCTCCAACTTATACCGATATTTGGAACAAGATTTTTCCGAATCGCACCGCTAAACCAATTTTAGCCATCGCGAGTGTAGTTTTAGTGGTTATTTTGCAATATTATTTTAGCAAGGTTCACATTTCCTCTTTTCAATACACGGTGATCGTCGTTTTCGCCATTTATGCCCTATGGCAATCGTTTTGGCGCCAAAACATCGACGCGCTGTTGCTGTTGTTTACCTACATCAACTTTAGTATGGTTTATTCCTTTAATCATTTAGAAATATGGCCAATTTGGACGCTACTTGGCGCATCTACTGTTGTAATGGTGATTCTGACAATTTGGCGCGGACACCATCTTTTCCCAAAATCGGTACTGTGGCGCCATTCCTATTTAGTTGGTTTTATCACCGCCCAAATTATTACCTACTTAATGTATTGGGTGATATATGATGATGTACTTAGCGAAGCCCTACTAAGCACCTTTTTTGTCTATCTACTGTGGAGTTTTCTAGAAGCGGACGCAAAAAAGGAATTTTCGTGGAACAAATTGTGGGGTGATGCAGTGATGTGCTTGTTGCTAGTCGTTTTTGTTCTTGCTACAATTAAACCGGTACTTCTAGGCAGCGTTAGGTAAATATGAAAATACTTGAAAAAATAAAACAATTCACAAAATCCATTGCTCGGTTTTTCTCACGATTTGAGTTTAAAAGACGCTCAGCGAGATCAATATTCTTTAGTTTGGTTGGTTTGTTTGTGGCCTTAATTATTGCGTTTGCGATTGCAATTTATGGGTTTAACGTCAACAATTCATCTGCCAAATTTATGGCCAGAATCATTCCGTACCCTGCGGTTAAAGTAAATTGGTCACTTATCCCGATCTCGGATTACAACTTTACCTACGATTATACTAAGCATTTTTATGATGCCAGCAAAACCAGCTACGATGTTACTACGGTCAAAAAGCAGGTGATTGACCTACTAATTACCGATCAGCTGACTGCGAATCAAGCTACCAAGAACAAGATCAAGGTTAGCCAAGACGAAGTAAATCAGGCTTATCAAAAACTGCAAGAAAAAAGTGGTAAAGAGGAGCTTGCTAAAGTTCTGACCGATCTATACGGGCTAAACGAGGATCAATTCAAAAATTTAATTGCCAAGCAGCTACTCAAAAATAAAGTACAGGCTTGGTATCAAGATAAAAAACAGTGGCGCGAAGTTCAGGTTCGTCATCTGTTAGTTAAAGTAGATTCCGGCGCTGACCAAAAAACCATTGATGCCGCTCAGGTAAAAGCTAAGGACTATCTAAAGCAGATAAATGGCGGTAAGCCGTTTGCCGATATGGCCAAGCAATATAGTGAAGACACGGCCAGTAATAATAACTCTGGCGAGCTTGGATATCTAAGCCGCGGCCAGTCTGTTGCTGAGTTTGACGACGCAATTTTTGCCAGTTCGGTTAAAAAAGGTGATATTCTGGGACCGATTCGTACCACCTATGGTTGGCATTTAATCTTAATAGAAGATATTCGCGGTGATAACGACTTTGTGATTTGGAAAAATGCGGCTAAGGTTCACACATTCATCGGGATCTAAATTTAATACTTAATATGTCTTAATAGCGGAGGCTGATATGGCAGATAATAACCCGTGGTTGCGTGCGCAGCTACAAATTCAAAGCATCGCCAAGAAAGTTAACCTTGACCGATTGTGGGTGGCCAAATTATCTAATCCAGACAAAGTAATCGAGCTAAATTTGCCGTTGTTAAAGGATGATGGCAACGTGGTGGTTTACACCGGATATCGATCTCAGCATAATAACGCCCTCGGGCCATACAAGGGTGGTATTCGTTATCATCCCCAAGTTAACGTAGATGAGGTAAAAGCGCTGTCATTGTGGATGACAATGAAGAATGCCGTGATAGACGTGCCATTTGGCGGTGGCAAAGGTGGTGTTAATGTTAACCCTAAAGATTTATCGACCAATGAGTTAGAAAGATTGACCAGGCAATACATTAGCGCGATTGCCGATAATATTGGGCCGCACAAAGACGTGCCGGCGCCAGATGTGAACACTAACGGGCAAATAATGGAGTGGGTGGTTGACCAATTTGCCAAATCGACCGGCAAGAAGTCGCTGGCGGTGGTTACCGGTAAGCCGCTAACTCTAGGTGGATCATTGGGACGCACCGAAGCCACCGGTCTAGGGGGCGCGTACGCCTTTGAGGCGATCATGAAGGCCGCAAAGATCGATATCACCAATCTTACCGCATCTGTACAAGGATTCGGTAACGTGGGGCAGTACGTGGCCAAATTCTTGGTTGAGCTGGGAGTAAAGGTGGTGGCGATATCCGATTCCAAAACCGGCATTTACAATCCGCTTGGTATCACTAATATTGATGCGTTAATTGAAGCAAAAAACAGCGGCAAATTACTATCGGATATGGCGGAAAAATCGCAAATTATTTCTCCGGATAAGATATTGACGCTGCCGGTAGATGTGATAGTTCCAGCGGCGCTAGAAAATGTGATAGTGGCCGAAAATGCATCTCAGATTAAAGCCAAATACGTTTTAGAACTGGCCAATGGCCCCACTACCGCCGATGCGGATCAAGTACTAAAAACAAAAGGAATAATGGTTATTCCGGATATTCTAGCCAATTCAGGTGGTGTGGCGGTTTCTTACTACGAATGGTATCAAAACATCCACAAGCAATCGTGGAGTAAAGAGAAAGTTTTTGCCAAACTTAAAGCCCAAATGAATAAAGCCAGCTTGGCGGTTTATAATTTGTCGGTACAAGAAAAGACCACACTAAGAGATGCCGCATACATGGTGGCAATAAAGCGAATTACTAATCATTCAAAAAAATAAAAAAATTTCCATCATTTCAAATTGTAAATTTCAAATTTCAAATTATCACACAACCACCCTATCGGATCCGCCAGCTGGCGGACAGGGGGTCGAAATGACAAGCTAACCGATATTATTCTAGTGATTTAGAGATGCCGGCTTTATTATTATGATAAGCTTGCTGAATGGCAGGCCATTCATCGGCAATAACCGAAATACCAGCCGCAATTGGTACGGATAGGATTACACCAACTAATCCGAATAATTTTGCGCCAATCAAAATTGCCACAATTATTATTACAGGCGAAAGCCCGACTGACTTTTGCATCACTTTTGGTACCAAGAAATTACCTTCCAGTTGCTGTACCACTAGATATCCAATCGAAATGCCAACTACTACTACTAGTTTGCTAATATGAAATGACGAGTCAGAGGTTAGTGCGACAAACAATGCGGCGCCGTACCCCAAAAATGGTCCAAGATACGGGATTAATTCGGTTACTCCGGCGAAAATTGCCAGAGTCAAAGCATAAGGTACGCCGAAACTAAGCAAAATAACCAAATCAATCAATCCGATAATCAATCCCAAGGAAAGTTGACCGCGTAACCAGTATCCTAATTTGACGCTAATTTTGTGTATCACCGAAACAATTTGTTCTTTATGTGTTGTTGGTAATACAGTCAGAATGTATTTGCGAATGCCATCCTCATCAAGCAAAAGATATAGCGATAATACCAGAATGGTAAATGCGCTAGCGATGCCGCCAAAAATGGCCGAGAAAAAGTTGACAAAACCGGTGCTATCCGTCGGTAATCCGGGAATTTTGGCATATAACATTTGCAACTCTTCAAGCGCCGAGCTGGATTCGGTGATACCAAATAAATTCTTGATTTGTGGTAGTTGCAATAAGTCGATTGTCTGGCTAAACAGCAACGGCACAATCAGCCATGTAACCAGAATCAGTAATACGGCAATGGAGCTAAAAATTAAGGTAACAGCCAGCCAGCGCTTGATCTGCAAGCGTTTAACCAGCGAGTCGACAATCGGAGAAAGGGCGGTTACCAAGATCAAAACAATTAATAATAACAGCAATATGCTTTGAATTTTTTGCAAAAAGAAGATGCCAAAGATCACCACTAGAATTTTGATGATGGCACTGGTTGAAATGTCAAATTTGACGCGTTGAACCGCTGGTTGTTCCATTTTATCCCCTTTGTTCTCTACCTTATCATAACCATAAATTGCGATTTTTAGCAAATTTAGAGACAAAAAAACAACCACTTGGGTTGAAAAAAATGGGGGGGAGCCGATCAACTGGCGACCGGCCCCCGTTAGGCGTGTGCGGTTTGGGAGTTTGTAAACAGATATGAGCTGTATCCCATGGTCCTCCGTGCGGAGGTTCGGTATCCGCTTAAGAGCGGCGTGGCCCGTATCCATGGGCTTGGAGCTTGAATCCGGTTACATATCCCATACGACTCTCTTCGGTGGAGTTACCTCCATGCAGACCCCCAGATCGTCGTAGGCTGTGTCGGAGCCTGGCCACTTGGTTGAAACTCCCACGAGCACCTTGTGACCAGTGTTGGATTGGCGAGAAATCTCTCGCACAACCGCCGCAGTTTCCGGCGAACTGCATTGAAGATGGCGACGTCGCGTCTGCTATCTCCCAACATCAATGAATATACTCTTGTAACAAACTTATGTCAATAGTGAATTACTGCTTGAATTATAGATAAAAAAACAACCACAAGGGTTGAAAAAAATAGGGAGGGGCCGGCGCGAATGCGCCGACCCCCTGGTTCGGGTAAGGCTGAGATCCTTAGGGGTACTCGGGTGGCTGCTGATCCTCGCTTTGGGATCGTTAATGGTGAAGTGCAAGGCGTACGCACGTCCCCGCCATTGACTTCCATGTGCATGCTCACCAGAGCAATCCGCAGGATCCTCCGCGACTCCCGAACACTTCTTGCCCTGCCGCCATCGGCAATATTCGGTTGTCTTTATTTGGTTTTTGGGGCACTGCCCTACTTGCAATTCGGTGCGGTACCCACTGGTGGCGCCAGGCTTAGATGGGACTCGGTCGCCATCTAGCTAGTCGCTTGAAAGGCCTGCTTTCTCGCTGATCAGCGAGACGCAGGACTTTCTCGGCCTGACATTAATATATATACTCCAACTGAATCTTAATGTCAATAGATGAGTTAAAATTGCAACAGAAAGCCGTGGTCTTTCAGCCATTTACGCCTGATTTTATAATCGGGTAGTACTTTTTCAACCTCAGCCCAAAACAGTTTACTATGGTTATGTTGTAAAATGTGCGCCAGCTCGTGCACCACCACGTAATCAATAACGTCTTTTGGAACTTGAATTAGCTTCCAATTCAGGCTAATTGAGTTAAGGTGATTGCACGATCCCCAGCGGCTAGTTGCTGAGGTAATTTTGACTGCATGATATTTAATATCCATTAAGGTAGCAAATTGATCTAGCCGCTGTCGTAAAAACATGTCTGCCTCGTTTTTGTACCATTTCAGTATCATTGTTCTAGCTAGTTCCGGTTTGGTATTGGGAATAATTAGCGCATTCTCAAATCTCACCTTGCCACTGATCTCACCTGAAATCTTTAGTGGATATTCTTTTCCCAAATACCAAAACATATCGCCATCATTAAAATGATGCGATTGGCGGTGTGGTTGCTGTTGGTGTACATCGAGTCTTTTAGCAATCCACGCCTCGTTTTGATGCACAAATTGATCAATTTGACGTAAGGAAACCCAAAACGGCGCCCGCACTATCACTTTACCATCGTGATCAATTTTGATTTGCACACTACGGCGTTTTGCCCGCACAATAATATATTCTGTCATAGAAATAAATGTAGTTGGTTTGCAAATAAATTACAAACTAGATACATTTGACAAAATGTGGTATAATCAGGCAAATACTCGGGTCGAACGTTAACAATCGACTACGGGGGATGCCGTTCTACTATTCGCGCGTACGTTTTTCCTGTGGACACCCACACTACGCGCTATCGAAAGGGTCAAAACACGATGTAGAAGTGCTGCGGGCACCCCGCCCGCGCAAGTTTGCGTTTTGGCTGTCGAAACACGTCTCTGCTAGTGCTACAGAAAGGACGAGTACGATGAGCGGCAAGCTTTCTCGGTTCGTTTCGGTTGTGGTTGGCATCGTTGTCGTTGCCGCTTTGGCCATTGCGGCACACGCTTCTACTCCTCCGGTAGTTGGGGTTAGCTACACCGCCAAGGTGTTGCCCACTCCATATGTCAACCCAATCTATAGTAGCCCGTTTTACAGTATCACTGGGATGAGCCCCAGTGGAGATACCATCGTTGGGTACTGGAACCAAAGCTACAACAACAAGCTGTTGGTCTGGAGAAGGGGGGTGCTTGATGCTACATCCCCGATTCATTATTCATCCGGAAGAGGGGTGAATGATGCGGGCGTCATTGCCGGCTACAGCTATTACCCTAGTCAAGCTTCCACATGGGACGGGACTGTACAGAAAGTGATGGGGGTGCTATCAGGAAATATCTCTGGTAGCTATGCATATGACCTAAACTCGAGGATGTTCATCGTCGGGGAGTCTGTCATCTATCATACCCCGGACGGTACTCCACCCAACACTGTTGCGACCATCTGGAGGAAGGACGGGCAACCGTTCAACATTCACTCGAATATCGGCGAACATACAAGCTCAGCGAAGCAGATCAACGCTGTAGGCCAAGTGCTCGGAACAGGCGGGTATTGGACGCTTTGGACCAACTGGGTCACGTTCGATGCGGTGTGGACCCCGTCTGGCCCAGATAGCACCAATGGCAGCTGGGTACGATTGCCCGGGCACGCCCCGGATGAGCGGTGTCACGGCGAAGCGCTAAACGACCGTGGGCATGTGGTTGGTCGTACCAGTCTTGGTCCCGCATTTTGGGACGAAGCTGGGGTGCACGATCTTCCAGCTCATCTTGTATTGGGTCCGGGTTGGCCCTTCGCTATCAACAACGATGATCTGATCGTTGGCGCCAGGTTCTATTCCCCCACGGACACCGGTATGTTGTGGGCAAACGGCGAGGCGTACAACCTCAATGATCTTATTCCTAAGAGCGCAGTGTTGATCTGTGCTGGGAAGGGTATCAGCGAGGACGGACGGATTGCCGCCAATGGTTTCCTAGACGCCACCATTAGCAACTCCTTCCGACCGTTTGTTCTTACCCCCATCCGCATCACCGGATTGGCCTCGTTGCCACCGGTGGTCAAGGCGGGGACAACTCCATCCGTGCTGGTTAGTGTAGACACGGTGGCTCCGGCGGAGGGCATCGTAATCACCCTCAGCAGTTCCTCGGCAGGCGTGATTGTGCCGTACACGGTTACAATCCCAGCCGGCACCAAGTCCGCCTGGGCCAAGTTGAACGTCAAGACGATCTCTGTGGCCGAACCGGTGACGATCACCGCCGCAACGGTGGCCGTCAAGAAGACCATGGTCCTTGCGTCGCAGTAACGCGACGTTTCCATGCGCGCCTCCCGACACTAGTTGGGAGGCGCTTCTCATTTACTTAGGTTATTCTTCTCCTCGTGAGGAGAGGGTTTTCTGATATGAAAACGATCGAAAACGTGTTATAATTTGATAATCGGAGTGTAGCGCAGCTCGGTAGCGCGCATCGTTCGGGACGATGAGGTCCTGGGTTCAAATCCCAGCACTCCGACCATCCTTCGCTACCTCCTACGCTAAAGCTTCGGAAGGTCAAGAAAGCTACGGATGGCACAGCCATCTCTGCCACTAGGACCATGGATGACAAATCATTCGCCCTTGTAGCTCAGTAGATAGAGCAGTCCCGTCCTAAGGGAAAGGTCGTAGGTGCAACTCCTACCAAGGGTACCAATCAAATCAAAAAAATTTGGAGGGAATGTGCCAGAAACTATGACACCCGGAGAAGAGGACGTCCAAATCGAAGCGAAGCATGTCAATCCGTGGGAACGCGGAAACGAACCGCCGGTAGCAGAGCCAACAACTCCGCAGTTTATACCTCAACCGGTACCACAATCCGAAAAGGACCATTGGGGACAAGGGTCAGCCGAAAGTGCGTCGGTTGTGCCACAATCATCTGGAAATTTAAACGCAAAAGATAATCCCCCTGTCCCATTTAATCCAAATAAAAACCCGTTGGACGTAAATTCGTACAAAGACACACCCACCGAATCACTAAAACCGGGAAATCAGGAAGCTGCGATGGCAACCGAGCCAACTAGAACAAATAGTTCTTGGTTCAGCCGCCTATTTCACCGAAACTGAGTGTTTGAAAGGATTGTATGAAAATTGGTGTTGTCGGAAGTATGCAGCATACTGAAAAAATGATCGTGCTCAGAGATGAGCTAATAAGTCTAGGCAACGAGGCATTTGTTACAACTTTGGCGCAATCTATGATTGGCAAATCCGATGATGAAAAAGAAGTTATAAAATTGCACCAAAAAAATAATATGGACGCTATTAGGAAATTTTGGAGTCAGATGCAAGGGGCTGATGCGGTTCTGGCGGCAAATTTTGATAAATATGGCGAGAAAAATTATATTGGCGGCAACACCTTCTTGGAAATAGGTTTTGCCCACGTTTTAAATCAAAAGATATTCTTACTTAATCCAATTCCAGAGAATAAGTACTACAAAACCGAGATCGAGGCGATGAAGCCCATTGTTATAGACGGTGATTTAAGAAAGATTAAATAGGTTCTGATCAAAGTGACGGACAAACCCCTAATAACCTAATCACCTAATTTAAACCATTTCGCGAATACGAGATATTGACTTGGCTTTGAGGCCGTTGGTCTCGATTAGAACAGCGTTAAATTCGGCCTCGCCTTTACCCATCTCGTAAATCTCATTTGGCTTGACCATAAAATTATGGACAATAATATCTTTATCAACTCCAAGTACGGATTGATGAGCTCCCACAAATCCAACATCAGAAATATAAGCGGTGCCTTCGGGCAAAATTTGCTCATCGGCGGTTGGTACGTGAGTGTGAGTGCCTAAAACGGCGGCCACTTTGCCATCCAGAAAGAATCCAAACGCCCGTTTTTCGGATGTTGCTTCGGCGTGAAAATCGACAATCACTACATGGTTTTTTAACTCACTCAGCACTTTTTCGGTTGCTCTAAACGGATCATCTATGCCCTCTTTCATAAAAATGCGGCCGATCACATTTACCACTGCCACTTTGGTAGTGCCAATTTCTTTTGTCCAAACTCCGCGTCCGATGGTGCCGTCGGGATAGTTTATTGGGCGTAAAATTAGTTCGTTTTTATCTTCTAATGTCGGATAGATTTCTCTTTTTTGCCAGATATGATTGCCAGAGGTAAAAATATCGATTGGCAAAGCGCGTAATTCATCATACGCTTTCACACTGACGCCATCACCACTCGATGCGTTTTCAATGTTGGCGATAACTAAATCTACCTTATGTTTCTTGATTATTTCCGGTAAAACCTCGGTTACTGCTCGGCGCCCGAGCCTGCCCGAAATATCACCGATAAAGAGAATATTCATATTTAACCTTCTTTTTTTATATAGATTCCGGGTCTAGCCCGGAATGACAAGGGATTAATCCTTCCGTTTAAGTCGGAATGCCAAGCGGACCATTTCAATAATTACCAATAAACTGAAAATGTAGGGGGCGTAAACCAGCCAGAGCCAGAACGCGTTAGTGGGGGTGAGCGGATCGAATAAACCGTTGCTACGCATTAAGTAAGCCACAATTACCCAGATTAAGGCCGACAGTGCCGAAGCGATAACGGACATAATCAGCCGATGCTTGCTTGTTAAATGATATATTCCTAATGCCAGCGTGACTCCTGGTAGTGCCAGGGCAAAAACCGCCAGTGTTTCAAACGCAACGCGGTTGATGTTTTTGTCCATCAACATAAATAACCCGTAAACAATCGCCAGGCTAATTAGAGGATAAACGACAACTGACAATCCTAGTTTAAATATTTTTTTGAAGCGTTTCATATTTTAAAAATTCTAAAATGTAATTTTATTTGGCGTATTCAACTGATCGCATTTCGCGGATAACGTTGACCTTAATTTGACCCGGGAACTGCATAGTGGCGGAAACCTTGTTGGCCACGTCTTTGGCTAGCTTATGCATTGCTAAATCATCGATGTCCGAAGGATTAACGATAATTCGCACTTCACGCCCGGCCTGAATAGCAAACGATTTTTCCACACCTTTGAATGAATTGGCAATGTTTTCAAGCTCGGTCAAGCGTTTGATATACTGATCTAAGCTTTCACGTCTGGCACCCGGTCTGGCGCCCGATATGGCGTCTGCAGCCTGCACCACGAACGCTTCGGTAGATTTGATCTCCACATCCTCATGATGGGCCTCTGCGGCGTGTACAACGTCTTCTGGAATGCCATATTTACGCATAATATCACCCGAAATTAATGCGTGGCTACCCGAAACCTCTTGCGACACTGTTTTTCCAATATCATGCAGTAAAGCAGCTTTTTTAGAAATATCTACGTTAGCGCCAATTTCTGCGGCTAAAACGCCCGCAATGTGCGACACTTCAATGGCATGACGCAACATATTTTGGCCGTAACTGGTACGAAACTTTAATCGGCCAAAAATCTTTAATAATTCAACCGGCAATCCAGATACTCCGGCCTCATAAGCGGCGTCTTCACCGGCTTTTTTAACTTCTTCGCCAACTTCGTCGGTGGCTTTTTTAACCAACTCTTCAATGCGGGTAGGATGGATGCGGCCATCTTGGATCAATTTTTCTAGCGCCACACGGGCAATTTGACGGCGTACCGGATCAAATGACGATAAAATGACGCTGTCGGGAGTATCGTCGATAATTACATCCACTCCGGTTTCTTTTTCAAAAACCTGAATGTTGCGGCCTTCTTTGCCAATAATTCGCCCCTTCATTTCTTCGTTTGGAATAGTAATGGCCGAAACAGTTTGTTCGGCGGTCATATCCGAAGAGATGCGTGAAATGGTGGTAGCTACAATCTTACGGGCGCGTGATTCGGCTTCGTCTTTGGCGGCTTGCTCAACCTGTTTAATGCGTTGAACCAGCTCGTCTCGGTTTTCTTTTTCCACTAACTCTAACAACACTTTTTTGGCATCATCTTTAGTTAATTTAGAAATTCGCTCTAACGATTGCTCTTGCTGAGTGCGAATTTCGCGTAATTTATCTTTCATTTCGGATACTTCGGCGGTTGATTGCTGCACCAATTTACGCTCTTTGTCTATCTCTAAAACGCGCGTCTCTATTGCTTCTTCGCGGCGGCGCACATTTTGCTCTAATTCCTTAACTTCTTTTAAGCGATGCTCTTCTTCTTTTTTGGCATCATCTTTAATTTTTAAGGCCTCATCTTTAGCTTGAAAGATGATATCCTTGTGCTTATTTTCGAGTTCATCGGCGGTTTTTTGCGCCTTATTTTTATACTGCTCTAATTGGCGTGCAGTTAAGGTTCGAATAACGATAATTCCAATCACAAGTCCGGCTACCCCAGACAGGGCAGCTATTATAACAGCTGACATGAGTACATCCTTTCATTGCAAAACTTTCTTTAATCGGATGGATTTATTTGAGTTACTACTTCGTCCATCCTGCTTACAGCATACTTTTTTTTACAGATTCTGTCAAACAATTCGGAGGGTGGAGAATGGAAGATGGAGGATTGACTTTCTTGTTCGAGGCGTAGCCGAGAATTATCTCTTGTCATTCCGGACACAGATCCGGAATCTATATGAAAGAACGGCTGGACTCTTAGGTCTTGCCCAGAGTGACAGAATATACTAACCCGCATTTGAATTATGGTAAAAAAAATAAGGCCGGCAAGCGCTTCGCGCTCACCGACCTGGTGTGTCATCTTTCCCCTGTCTTAGCGGAGTACATTGCGGCATCCGCCGCCGCAGTCATTCCGTCAAAAGTCACGGGGTGTGTGGCCAGCTCTCGGACTTTGTTTAGGTGGCTCTCCAACAGCTTAGTCCGAGACGCCCCAGCCACAAACTTTCCAAACACCTTCCGGTGCTTGGAATGGTACACCCCGATCTCCCCGAGTGGGCGCAGCGCTTTCCAGCTGCGGCCGGTGGCAAAGCAGAACAGTCCCACTTTTTCGTGGTTTAGCACCGCAATGCCAATGCTCATCCCGACCTCGGGGAATCCACGGCCAGCGCCCCAAGTGTTAATCGCGTTCATGGACGACTCGATCTTTTGCGCTAAACTCAGCGCGTCGCCCCGAGCAACAAGCACGAATTCGTCACCGCCCACGCGCCCGACACCGTCGGACTCACGCAAGTGGCCAAAGACGTTGCCAGCGACGCTGCGCAGCATTTCGTCTCCGGCGTGGTGACCGCACTTGTCGTTGAGGCGTTTGAACCCATCCAGGTCTGCCAACATTACAACTACCGGCGGGTCTGATTCCGAATATCGAACCGAACTTGAAACGATTCTCTGTCCAATCTCGATGATACCTGGCTTAGACAATAGTCCGGTTAGCCAGTCGTAAGCCGACTTACGGCGTAGGCGTGCGTTCGCAAAAATCAGCCTAATGATCCAACTGGCGAGCGCGGCGATTATCAACGCCAAACTGACGTACAGCATGGGAGTATCCCCCTAGTTTTTGGTTTGAGCTTACCTGCTCAGCTGATAGCTACGTTAAGGTACGGTAGATAGTTATATTATATCATACCGAATTATATTTGTCAATAACAAAACAGAGGCCGAATATATTTCATATCCGCCCTCTGTTTTTAGTAAATATCGATTTTATTCTTCGGATTGACCCTCTAGGCTGTCCTCTTCTTTGCACTCATTGCATTTGCAAACCATTTCGCACTTGCACTCTTCCTTGACAGTTTTACCCGGGCAAGCGCAAGCTCCACGGCACATTTCACAGTTACCATCTGAATCACACATCCGAACTCCTTTCTACTTCCACTTTTTTGATTGCTTTTTAATATTAATTAACTCTTTTACCGCACTGATAAATACGCTAACCCCATTAACACTTGAACCTTCCTGATCACACCATTCGACTGGCACTTGTTTAATGTAAAGGAAGCTTTTTCGCGCTCGAACCAAAATCTCTAAATCAAAACCCCACCGATTGGTTTCAAGTTTGCCAAATAATTTATCTACTACATTGGCGCGAAATAGTTTGAAGCCACATTGAGTGTCCGGAAAACCGGGTAAAAGTAGTAGCTGAACCAAGGTGTTAAACAGGCGTGATCCAATGATGCGCGTTAACGGTTGCTTGATGCGGATGTTGGATCCTTTCATATAGCGCGAACCAATTACCACCGGGAATTCATTGGCAAAAGCCAAAAGTTTGGTTATTTCGCTAATCGGTGTGGCGTTATCGGCATCGCACATTAGTCGATATTCGCCAACAGCGCTGAGCATGCCGGTTTTGACCGCTCCACCTTTACCGGTATTTTTAGCCTGTTTTATTGGTCTAACGTGCGGTAGTTTGAGCCCAGATACCACATCAAACGTATTATCTTTGCTACCATCATCTACCACCACAATTTCGTAGCTGTATTTTTGCGATTTTAAATAATCGTCAATTTCTTTAACAGTTTTAGCGATGCGTTTGGACTCGTTGTAGGCCGGAACGATAACACTCAGATATATTGATTCTGTCATTTTAATTTGTCCAAATTAAATACTAGAACTCCGGGGGTAATTTTATCAACTAATTGATAGCTGAACAACCAGCGCATTTCCGGTGATTGTAATGTGGAAGCACCAATTATCATATAGCCGGATCTGTCTGTGGCAAGATTGGCGTTTGGTCGGCGCGGGATGCCGTACATATCTATCGCATCGTCACCGTCCCAGTTGTAGAAAACGTACGGCACACCTAAGTTGTGAGTATCGGTGTATGTTTTTATGCGATGCAAATCTTGTGCCCAGTCTAAATTGGAGTCAGTGGCATATTTATAGCCGTTGTAAGATCCACCCACGAATTGGTTAAAATATGATAGATAAAATGGATACATCAACGCAAATTGGATAGCTAAAACGGCTAGTAGTACCGAAAATACAATCTTAAGTTTCTTGCTCAATAACGTAAAAACATATCCGACTACAATAAACAAAGAAGGGTAGAATGGCAAAATGTGTCGAATACCCAGATTGGCGTGGGAAAGCATGCTGATAGTCAGATAAATTAACGATGATGCGATCAAAAATACCGCAAACTGATTTTTTTTGCGTTGCTTAATCACCACCGCCAGGCTAAAAATCATCAAAAACAGGCTGATAATTGGGGTTTTTATGGTAATAATGACCGGGAAATAGTACCACCAACCCGAGTCCTTTGACTCGCCAAACAAGAATGATGGATGTCCGCCGCCGGTGTGATTAAGCACCATTGCCGCGCCTTTTAGATAATCGGTTGGCAGTGGAACCCATTTGGCGATGTTGTCAAAATCGTATAATTGCCTTAAAGCGCCGTTAAACGGTTCGGCTATTACCTGCCCATAAGCATCGTATCCGGTGTCCATCGGTAGCGTGGTGCGGTGAAAACCATATCCCGCCCATATCACCACTGTGGCAACAATAAATGAGACGAAAAGCAGCCACCATCGCTTTGCTTTGTCTTTTTTTGCCTCAATGTTGTAGATGATATACCCGCCAAGCAGCATAATAGATATTGGACCTAGCGCCAGCATGGTAAATTTGAGTAAATTGGCAATGCCTAAGGCGACGCCAAAAATGGCGGCAGACTTATATGATGGTTTTTTGATTAGATACCAAAGTGAGGCAATTCCGGCGATGTATCCCAAAGTGGCGCCAATATCGGTGGTGGCTAAATGGCCATGACCGGTAAACGCCGGGTCTAGTACGTAAAGCACAGTGGCAATTAAGCCGGCCCACCAGCCAAAAGCCAAAATAGCTACCAGCGCAATTACCGCTCCCAGCAACGTGGTCAACAGCATTGGGCCAATGCGGGCGTAAAAAAGAATGGTGTCTACGGCCACGTTTGAGTAGTAGAGCAAATTGTGGCCCCAGTTACCCGAATACCCGTACGGGTCCAAATAATAATGGCCGGCGTTGTTCCAATCGGTTGGATCTTGGTTTGGGTCTAGATTAAGAAATAGTAGGGGAAACGCGGCGATTTCTTTGACCAAAGGGGGATGTTCGGCGTTAAAACGATAATCACCCTTGGTTAAATAGGTATAACCGGCGCCAATGTGCACCGCTTCATCGATAGTTTGAGAGTCTTTTTTAGCTAAATCAACTTGCAAAATAAATTGCGCTACCAGCAGTGCAACAATTATTGGCAGCACAATTTGCCATGGTTTAAGGCTCTTTAGTCGTTTAATCATTAATCCATTATGGCAAAAAATATTCGCTGTTGAAAGGGCGGATTGATTTTTATTTAGCGAATTGATATTGTATGGGCAGATTTCGTATACACTACGCCGTGTAGGAGCGTGCGATGAACGACTTTGTAGACAAGTTGGGCAGACGCAAGCACCCGTCTTGGGTGAAGAGGAATCCTCTGCGGTTAGAGCTGATCCGCAAGAGGGCGGACGGAACCATCACAGAGGCAGAGGGGCGCGAACTCGAGGCGCTGGAAGCGGAAGTAAGCAAGTCTATCGCCGGAGCACTGGCGGAGCCAATCCGCGAACTCGAGGGTAAACTCGCGCAAGTCCAGCAAGAAGCTGTAGGACACGATCATAGCGTCGGGCACTAAGCCCGGCGCTTATAATTTAATATTTTTTATTGCCCAAAATCCATTTTTATGCTATGATTTATAAGTGATTCGTTAGGAAATTTGTTCATAGACTGGATTCCCGTCTTCGCGGGAATGACAGGAGAATATATTTCGGGGTGTGGCGCAGTTGGCTAGCGCGCGTCGTTTGGGACGATGAGGCCGTCGGTTCAAGTCCGACCACCCCGACCATCCTTCGCCAAGGTTACGGATGGCACAGCCATCTCTACTGAAGCGGGTGTAGCTCAATGGTAGAGCGCGAGTTTTCTCCATCCTCCGTAGCAGTTTTTTGCGGGTATAGTATAGCGGTATTATGACACCCTTCCAAGGTGAAGATACGGGTTCGACTCCCGTTACCCGCTCCAAATTTGCTACTGCGGAGGACGGGCAAACTCTGACACGAGGGTCCGATTCCCTTCACCCGCTCCAAACTTGTAGATCATACTTTAGTATGTTTAAGAAACAGACTGAAGTCTGGGCTACTTTTTTTATATAGATTCTTAGGTCTTTCCGTGAATGACAAGGAATAATTAAGATTTTGCCCCAAGCTCTGCTTTGGTAGATTGCCCCACCGCTTTTTCGGTTACTTGATACTCTAGATATTTTCCAAACATCAACCGCGTTTGGGCATCGATGGCCGAGAATGAGCCTAAGAATATCGACACAAACGGTACCAACACCCATTGCAGCAAAAAGCCAATATATTTAATTGGTTTGTGATGTGGTGGGCGCGGCGGAAGCAATAAATACGACAGGTATAACGAAGTTAATGTTCCCACAATCGCCAAGGTCAAAATAATTTGGGTAACGCTTAGCATATGATAACCAATCATTGTGTCGTGAAATCTATTGTTTACAATCAACGGAATCCAGCCAAAAAATCCCAAAAACAGCGCGGTGGTAGATCTGGAAAAGTTGCTTTCGGTGTGTTCTAAAATGCGTCCCAGTTTAGATGTCCATGGAATTTTAGTGTCTTTCCAAGATTTTTCGGCTAAATATGCCAAATCAATTACACCCCACGCCCATCGGCGCAGCTGTCGGTACTGATTCATTAAGCTGCCCCAATATCCTTCAGACAGTACCGCGTCCATATACAGCGGGATGTATTGCGGTTGGATGGTCAATTTGCCGTTATAGCGAAAGTAGGCGTCGTAATATTCGCGTGAGTCTTCGGGGATGGCGTTCACCGTCCAGTAGCCAATGTCCACCACTGTTTGAAAACAGTCGCTGCGGCTGGAAAAGTTGTAAAAATGAGTTGGGCGCATGGTATTGTGCATAAAAATGAAGGTAGAGCTGATGGCGATAACGCGCATTGGCGCGCCGGTGTCCCAGATGTTGTTGTTATAAATGTGGATTGGCTGATAGCAGGTGTGCTGGTCTGGTGGTGTGTGCATAAAGTTCCACTGTACGTAAGCAAAGTATTCTTTGTGCGTTCGGGTGTCTGCGTCGAAATTGTGTAACAAAACCTGTTTTGGCGAAATACGCATTTCTTCACAAATTTTGTACAGATGCTTGGCAGCCCACGTGGCGTTAGCGCTTTTACATTTAATCTCCCCCGGAATGTTTTTAGGGTGAATGGTGTGTTCAAATCGTAAAAATTTATCTTTAAATCGCTCCGACAAATATTGGTTAAGATGATCACTATGTTCGCCAGCGCGCTCTTCGGTGCCTAAGACTAAAATGGTGCGCTTTTTGACATCGAAATTAGAATTTACGTAGCTATTTATTGAGGCTTCCAGCAACTCGGCCGGTTCTTTGTACGCCACAATGATGATAGCTTGATACACTTCATCAAGTTTGTATCCGCACGGGGTGATGGTATTGCCTAGACTAGCTAATTTCTGATGCCAGTTTGTTTTAGCAGCTGAGCGCATTCGGTTGTAAACTCTAATGATGTTGTTAGATAGCTCGACCGAACGATACAACCAATACAAATCAAAACAGATCACAAAAATAGCCACTGGTATTGGATACCAAATAGCGAGTAATGCTGGTAACAATAGCGCAGACCAAGTTAAGGCTCCGGGTAGTATTTCAAAAAATCGCTTTGCAGCAGGCGGAAAATTTTTATGCATGGTTATATATTAACATTAAATTATCGAATTGTAATTTTGTTGGTTCGAATTGTCGTTGCTAATTGGTCTAATTGGATCGATTGGATAAATTGGAGTTTGTTACTAAACATTCAATTTCCAAAGCGTAATTAAGTAAAATAGTGTCAATCCTAAAATAAACAATGTGGCGGCGATGGGCATGACCACCCAAATTTTCTGACGTTTCAGTGAGCTAATGGTGATTGCCAAATTAACTCCACAGATTAGGGCAACGTATTTAATAAGTGACAAACCATTTTCAAACGGCGAATACAGCCCTTTTTCGTTGGGGATGATTAATTTTAGCCATAAAAATAAAGTGATGCCAAACATCACCAACGCCAAAACTATCAGCCACCAGATTATATTTTGCTTCAAACCGCTAAGCCAAGACCTTGTTTCATCAAACATAGTCGCATCTTACACCCATTCTTGGCATTTTGGCAATAATTTGGTTGAACTGAAACACTCAAGTGTAGGAATTTTGGTAAAAAAGTGTTATTATATTGCCGTAATTGCATCTTAACAGCGTTGCCGGTTGTAATTAGCTCTACTGATTTAGGGCTGATTTAAGCCGGCAACATGCTTTGATTGATCACCAATGTCCAAAAGGAGGCCTGGATGTACATTGATACGCGTAAGCTTGAGATGGCGGCAAATCTGGTAACCAACCCAGAAGGTGTGGAGTCGACTCTTCTACGGTCTGCTCGGGCTGCGCTTCGATTTGAGGCAACGAAGATCTCAAGTAGCCTTGCAGTTCCGCTAGCTGCCTGTCGCCAACAGCTGCCGTGGGAGCTGCGAATAACACGGCAAGGAATTGGCCACCGCTACCGACTTAGCTGCAATTCGAGCATCACTGGCGAGTGGCCACATCAAGGGCGTGCGCTGAGATTCGAGGTACTGATGCCAGACGGAAACTGGCATAACCTAACCAAGGAACAGGATCTCGATGCGATGATGGCCTTCACAGCAGATCTCAAAGTGGGCTTGGCCAAGTCGATCGCGGCTGTTGTTGCTCATCGAACAGCACATGGTCAGGTCAATCGCTTGCGGCGTCGAGTCAAGATCGGCTAACCGGTACGCAAATGGGTTGCGGGCAATACGCTCGCGACCCATTCTTATAATTATAATCTTAGGTCATGGTATTTGTGGTAAAAATTCGATAAAATTGATATGGTTCTGTCCTAGGTCATCCGACTTGCGAGTGTGGTTCAATGGTAGAACGTGTCCTTCCCAAGGATAAAACGGGAGTTCGATTCTCCTCACTCGCTCCAAAATCGGAGGATGAAACTAGCAAGCATAGCTCGCATAGTTTCGAAATTGCTAGTGGCAATTATAGAAGATAGAAAATAGAAGATGGAGTGGAATTTTTTGTCAAATTATGTTAAAATATATATTGGATAGTGGATCTTTCTATCCTCGATCTTCCGTCCTCTATCTTCCGATTTGCGCCTGTAGCTCAGTGGATAGAGCAATTGCCTTCTAAGCAGTGGGTCGAAGGTTCGATTCCTTCCAGGCGCACCACGCTAAGCGTGGTAAACGGGACGCTTAGCGTCCCACCAATCTGGAGGATAGAAAATGGAAAATAGAAGATAGAATATTCGGTCCATCCTCCATCCTCTATCTTCCATCTTCTGAATTTATGGAGACTATGGTGAAGCGGTATCACGACAGATTGTGGCTCTGTCATCAAGGGTTCGACTCCCTTTAGTCTCCCCACAAAAAGACAAAAAGACCTAATTCTTTTAGGTCTTTTTGTGAATCCTTATTTGAAAACGTGAGTATGTTTTAGTGTTTGTTTATATTTTCGAACGTTAGTTATTCGTTTGACCTGATTATTCCTCGGAGCCTTTAGAACGACCGGATTTTGCTTGGTGGCGGCTAGCGCATGCGGTGTCTTAATCACCGCGAAACTTCCGCTGATGGCTGTGGCAGTTGCTACCAGAAACGCCCGTTTCTTCATTACCATACATTTTCCTTTCGTTTGTACAATAATGTCTGACGCTGGTTACGCAAAAATGTTGCCCAATCCCTGGCCACCCTTAATATATCCTTTGCGATCCCTTGAGTAGAAACAGTTTGTTATAGACTGTCCCCGAAGCATGTTCGGGATGGCTGGCGCCAGATTCCCGTCAAAGTCTACCCCGAGCTTTGCCTCGGGGCGGGAATGACATCGGGCGAGTGTCAGTTACGCGTTTCTTCCATCCTTTAGCACAATGGTTTTTTTACATGCCGCGGCTACTTCGGGATTATGCGTAACGATTACAAATGTCTGATTATTATCTCGATTCAATTTCTTTAACATCTCAATTATTTCGATAGATGTCTTGGAATCCAGCTCACCGGTTGGTTCGTCGGCTAAGATAATCGCCGGATTATTCATTAATGCTCGGGCAATGGCGACGCGTTGTTGCTGTCCTCCCGATAGTTCGGCGGGGCGATGCCCTGCTCGCTCAATTAATCCGACCAATTTCAACAATTCCAGTGCGCGAGCTTTGCTTTGGCCTTTTTTCATTCCGCCGTATCGTCCAGCCAACATCACATTCTCCAAAGCGGTCAACGATGGCAATAAGTTAAATCCTTGAAAAATAAAGCCAATTTTTTTTGATCTAAATTTAACCGCTTGTTTCTCTTTCAACGAACCGACCGAGGCACCATCAATAGTCAATTCACCTGCATCGGCTCGATCAAGCAACCCCAAAATATGCATCATGGTTGATTTTCCGCCACCCGATGGCCCCACAATCGCAGTAAAATCACCTTTATGAACCTCAATATTTGCGCCTTGTAATGCTTGCACCAGGTTCTTTTTGGACATTCGGTACGATTTTTGGATGTTTTTGGCTGAAATTATTACTTCACTCATTTTATCTCCTTATAGCTCTCTGATGGCGTCAACCACCTTTAACCTACTAGCACGCCACGCCGGAATAATGCCGGCCACAATGCCCAAACAAAAGCTAAACAGCACCACTTCGGCCAAAAAGCTGTTTTGTACCAAAAAGATCTCCGCGCCTTTGTCGGCCAAATTATGATTGACGATGGTAATCATTAGCAGCCCCAACCCCATTCCAATCAAACCACCTAAAATGCCAATTACGCCCGCTTCAAATGTGTACTCCTTGGCGATGGTCCAACCGCTAGCGCCGATGGCTTTTTTGACCCCAATTTCTTTGGTGCGCTCGGAAACCGACATAATCATAGTATTGATCACCGAAAAACCACCTACAATTAAGGCAATTAACGCTGATCCTAAAATTACCGCATTTAGTAGCACTGATGCTTTATCTATCTGATCACCTAACTCTTTTGGCGACATTACCAACACTTCATTTTTGTATTTATCTTTGATGTTTTTGACCACTGTCTCTGGGTCGTAACCGTCTTTCCACGAAGCCGCAGCCATGGAATTGACGTCTTCAACCTTAAACGTTTTTGCCTGTGCCAATTGGGCTTGGGTATCTGCCGGCAACTGCGCCAGAGCGGCAGCGGAAATAGCGTTGGCTTTGTCTGCCTGATCTTTAAGCGATTTTAAGAATGGATTAGACTCAATTAACATTTCGCGCGCCGGTTTAATGTTCATAAAAATGTACGAATCCGGGCCGGTATTGGTGCGGTCAGCTACCCCAACCACCGTAAAATCTTTTCCACGAATGGTCATTTTATCGCCAACGTGTAGTTTTTTATCGGCCGAAATACTAATGCCAATAGCAACTTTATCATCACCTTCACTGGCGATAATATTGTGCCCTTCTTTCATAGCCAATTTATCCCAGTTTTTGTTTTTGAAGGCGGATGAATAGTCTGATCCAACAATGGTGGGTGGCGTACCGAAAGAAGCGCTGCTGGCGGCCGGATTGTCTGGATCTGGATCTGATAGTGCTAGCTGCACTGTTGGCATTACCGCTTCTACACCATCTACTTTGGCGATGTTATCAAGCACCGAAACCGGCAAGGTGCTGGTGGTGGCGCCGGTGGAAAAGCTAGTGCCTTTAGGCATAATGGTAATTTGCCCGGTAACGTAATCCTTGCCACCTGAAATCATTTTGTTAAATTTTAGGGCCAGCGATCCCATCACCGTAAAGGCAAAAATTCCGATAGAAATGCCCATAATGGTTAAAAATGAGCGAAACTTGCGTCGCCACATATTGCGTAGTACTTCCATATAAACTCCTTTATGTTGTCGATTATTATTCTAAGACGTTTTTAACAAAAATACTAGATCATCTTATGTGTTGCAAACCATCGACCACAATCTGTCATTTCGACTCCCTCCGGGCGTAGCCTACGGGCAGAGCCTCGAGCGTTGTCTCGAGGGTGGAGAAATCTCAAGAAAAGACGGGAAGGGATTCTTTCTCAGATTTCTCCAACATAGTCGATTTGACAATCTCCTAGGGTCGAAATGACATTATAGTTTCCCAATTCACGTTCAAGAAGCTTGGGCTACGTTCTTTCAATCAAAAAAACACCTCTAAAAGGTGTATAAAAAGTAGAACGGCCGCCCCCCGATGATGGGAAGCGGCCGAGCCATGGTCGCAGGATGCAAAGCTGCGGGCATGTTGGGCGAGAAGGAGTCCCGCCCAGGATCGATTTGGTAGTGTGGCGCGCTACGCGCCGGTTTGTACTTCGTACGGCGAGGCGGAGGGGGTTGGTTCAGCCGAGTTCCCCTCCGCGTCGCGACGGGCCAGGCGTGTCATACGGGGCCAGTGAATCACGGCCCTCTGTGCGACGCCCGCCCCGAGGACGGAACCTGCTTTGCGGCAGAGATGACCGCCGGCCTATGCCAGCGACGCTGCTCGCGCAGATTCCATCGATGCGCTCCGTGGGTTAGCCGCCCACGGACAGCTTCTTACTCTCACAGGTGCGACTAGATCACGATCCGCGTTATGTGTCGGATCCCCTCATCTTAACCGGGGTGTACCCGGACTCTCAGACGCGAACCGCCGAGCGCGTGCTACCCTCCGCCGTTGATGGCGGCCAGGGTTTGGTGCAGGTTCATGGGGGTGTCTCCTTTCCCGGCGGATCTGCCGGGGGAGGGAGTGACCCACAGTGTCGCCAGCCGGCGAGAGGGTGTGCCTCTGCCAACCGGTTGGCCCGAACACCGCGGGGTAGGCCGACCTAGCTTCCGCTAGGTGAATCCCGACGTCGCGACTCTCATCTCGACGCCTCCCTTCAAGGAAGATAACAGCTGTGAGACCACGGGCGCGCGGTGGGGAGGACGCTCCTCGCCGCACCGCGCCCCGTGCACCACGCTACGCGCCGTGTTGGGCGCGCCGAGGCCCGTGGCCTAGGCGGCGCCGGAGGCGGTCACGCGCTGAGGCCGGCGTCCGGGCTGATCGAGTTGCCGGTGCTGCCGTCGAACGTGCATATGTTCTTCTCCAAGTTCACGAACGGCTCGTGCACCCTCATGGACGTGCTTCCTTTCGACGTGCTGGATTTTAGGGCAAAAACGACTAATAACTTGTCAAAACGCCGAAAAGGCGTCAATCCCGAACCACTGGTGGACCCTGTCCACAAGCCGGTTTAACCAGACTCTAACCGGACGAGGATATGGATTTTCAGTTGTTCAAGGTCAACGCCTTTATCGGCGTACATGATCCATTATAGCAGAATAAAAATGGTTGTCAATACCCCTGTCGGAAAACAGATGACTGATGACGGAGGACAGAGACATTTCACTCCTCAGAGGTGAAACCGTGGCAACGGCAAACACCTCGGAGGTGTGAAAAGGCGACGGAAATGAGAAGCGCCCCACTCCCGGGCTGGGAGGGGGCGCGACTTGGGACACGAGGCGAACCTCGCTTAAAGGGATGTAGGAAGAAAGGTGGGGCTGGATGCGCGGTTTCCTGCGCGGCTGGCGGATGATGTGTGACGATGAGGCCAGAGGCGAGGTGGGTTCGCCCACCCACCGCGCCTCTGTTCAACAAACAACGACATCCTAACAGACGTGGTCGACCTGAAGCGGGTATCTAATCCGCTCAACGCCGACCGAGAGTGGACATCTAATGGTCCGGGCGCGCAACCTATCCAACAGGTGCGTGTTGCCGAGACCACCCCGCTGATAGGTTAGGCGACGAACTGCTTCATACGCTTCTCCGTTTTTTGAACGGGACTTGAGCCCCATTTGACCGGGCTCGGGAGTGGGGGCGACGCGCACAGGGCTTCCTTGAATACTTTTGCAGGAGATGCCATCGCTTCCGAGAGGTAAGCAGTATCCACGGTTGCGATGGGGCAAGTTGTTCAAGATCAACGCCCTATGCGTCTTAACACCTCGATTATGGCAAAAACAGTGGTGTGAGTCAAGAGCAGGTTGTCATTCCCGCCCCGAGGCAAAGCTCGGGGTAGACTTCGGTGGGAATCTGGCGCCAGCCATCCCGAACTTACTTCGGGGCAGTCTATGAAAAATACTTCTAGGTTTTTTTCTGGATCCCCGAATAAAATGTCGGGACGCTAAGCGTTCCTTAGCCCCGCTTAGCGGGGCGGGGATGACAGGTCGTGATCCCCTCTATTTTCTATCCTCCAAATGTGTTATAGTAATACTAACCCCGCAGAACGGGGTAAATGCGGGCGTAGTTCAGTTGGTTAGAACGCCACACTGTCACTGTGGAGGTCGCCGGTTCAAGTCCGGTCGCTCGCGCCATCCTTCGACAAGCTCAGGATTAGATTCCTGGTTTTGTCGAAGGATTTGTTGCATATTTTGGTCCGATCGCTTAATCTTAAATAAAAGGGGCAGAATATGCATCTGACTTTTGACAATTCGGATGACAACCAAGAAGCACAAGCCAACGATCAGAAAGCCGCGAGTGCCGAGGAAAAAGACGATCAGCCCGATCAGTCAAACTCAAAGCACAAAGTAAAACCATCTAACGTAGAGCTAAAAATCTCGTTTAATCGTAAAATCGTCATCTCAGTATTAGTGACCATTATTTTGATTGTTGCCGGCTTTTGCGTGTGGCAATTTGATTTATTTACCAAATTTAGCAATTGGTACAATGCCGCTCAAGTTTCGGTGCGGGTGATGGAAAAAGACACTAATAAACCGCTTGCCGGTGCGGTGGTGATGATCGACAGCGTCTCTGCTACCACTAATAGTGATGGAGTGGCCAACATGTCCGGCTTGATTAGCGGAAAAATTACTGTTACCGCCACTAAGACCGATTATTCACCGCAAACCTTTGATGCCACGCTTTATCGCGGGCTTAACCCGTTGCCTGACATTATTTTGGAAAAAGCGCCCGACAAAACGTTTAGTTTAACCGGAACAGTGGTAGATTACGTTTCCGGTAAGGGCATTGCTGAGGCAAAATTGTTGGCCGGTACGGTGGCGGGGGATACCGATGCCAGTGGCGCGTTTACACTTATGATTAAAGCTGATGTAACCCAAATTAAGGTTACAAAGACCGGTTATATTGATTGGCAGCAGAGTTTTACCATCAAATCAGACAAAACCTTTGGTGCTATTAAGGCAGAAATGCAGCCAAAGTTATCGGTTATTTTTGAGCAGGAAAAGGGTGGTAAGATTGATTTGTTGACTACCGATGTAACGGGCGCTACGCCGAAAAATCTCTTTTCCGATAAATATACGGGTAGTAATACTGCGCCGTTGTTATCACCAAATCAAAAAACTCTCGCCTTTCTATCTGATCGTGATGGAGTGGTTCAAAGCGGTCAGGCGGCCACAAAGCTGTATCTAAAAGACACGGCCGGGAACATTACCAAAGCAACCGACGACAATGATCCAAAGTACATTCGCTGGGCTTCGAATAACACCATCGTGTATGTTTACACCAGTAGCGCATCGCCAAGCCAAACTGCAATTATGGCGTATCGGACTGATACCAAGGCTCGAATTCAGTTGAATGTTTTGCCAGCCACATCTACCAACATTTTGACAAGTATTGTGACCATGAGTGTTAGTAGTGATGGCGGGACGGTGGTTTACACTCAAGATGCCTACGGCGTAGCCGACGGTACGCCTGGTTTAAGCGATGCCAAGGGTATTTTTAGTGTTAAGATTGATGGTTCTAATTTGCGCCGTATTAGTAACGCCGAGATTAACTCGGGTCAAGATTTGTATTTTTTGACTAGTACGTCGGTGCGGTACAGCTATCGCGATTCCAGTTATAACTACAAAACATTGGATATTAATTTGTCCAACACTACGCCTAATCAGACCGATTCAACCGCCACGCCTACGGTACGCGATCGTATTTATACTCGTACTATTTACGATCCGGGTAGTTTGGATAGTGTGACGTTAAAGACTTCGTCTGGGCGTTGGGTTTACATTGATACTAGAAACGGCCAAACTGACGTTTTTGTGGCGGATAGTAATGGCAAAAATGAGACGCAATTGACCAGTACCGGCAGCGCAGCTAGCATTATGTTGACACCGGATCAAAATTACGTGATTGTGGGGACATCGCTCAATGGGGCAAAAACCACTAACATTGTGGGTATTGCCGGTGGCGCGGTGAGGAAGATTGTGGAGACAAATAGTAACCAAGTTGGAGTGGTGGGAAGCTAGTATTCGAGCGTAATTTTAATTTCGTAAAATTGGCTTAAAAAAACTGAGAAATATCTCACTAACAATTTTAAAATTTTAAAGGCAAAATTTTAAATGAATAAGTACCGAATGATAAAATTTAAAAAGGTTCCTTATTTAGATATTTAAAATTGGTTGCCTTTCATTTGAAATTAAAAATTGAAAATTTAAAATTAGGGGAATTATGGACATTTTTATCGCTAATGATCACGTTGGGGTGGAATTAAAAAAAAGCGTGGTAAAGTTTTTGAAAGGTCGGGGAATTAAGGTAACAGATTTTGGCACCGATACCGCAGATCCAGTGGATTATCCCGACTTAGCCATTAAAGTGGCAAAAGAGATAAGCAAAGATCCAAAAAGTCATCTTGGAATTTTAATTTGCGCCACCGGTGTGGGAATGTGTATGGCGGCAAATAGAGTTAAAGGTGTTTTAGCGGGTACGGTGGCGTTACCGGCAATGGCCGAGCGGGTCAAATCTGATGATAATATTAACGTTTTGTGCTTGGGTGCGGCTTATTTAAGCGAGGATTCGGCTATTGAAATTGTGGATAACTGGTTGAACACCCCATTTTCTGCCGAGGAACGTCATATACGTCGGTTAAAAAAAATTACCGATTTGGATTGACGTAATGGAGATTATCCCGTCCATTTTAGCTCGTAATCTTGAAGAAGTTCGAAACCAGGTTGATTTGGTTAAATTGGTGGCCAACGTGGTGCATTTGGATGTGTGTGATGGCACTTTGGTGCCGGGTGCAACGCCTAGCGTAAGCGATCAGCTTAACATTGTTCAGCACAATATTTGTGATGTGCATTTGATGGTAATGGACCCGGCGCGATATCTGGATGGTATTAAGGCTGAAAAAGTGCGTTATATTTATGCTCATCCTAAAGCGGCAACTTTTGGTGTTTTTTTAGAGCAAACCAAAATTCTCAACCTAAAAGCAGGTGTTGCACTGTCGCCCGAAGACCCGGTTGAATTAATTAGGCCGTATCTTGATTCAATTTCGAGTGTGCTAATTTTAACGGTTAGTCCGGGTGAAAGCGGGCGTCCGTTTCAAGAAGATATGATTGGGAAAATCACCGAAGTTAAAAACATTAATTCAGATTTATTTGTGGCAGTAGATGGTGGGATAGAGCAGTCAAAGTTCGAATTAATTGGTCACGCAGATGCAGCCGTGATTCACAGTGCTATTTTTAATAAACCAAATCCGGAAGAAAGTCTATTATCGTTACAAGGACAGAGCAACTAGTCGAATACTGTAAGCTGCATTTCGTATTACTACGATCTTTCTGCTAAAATAATAGTAGTTGGAGGGGAATATACTAGTATCACTAGATGCGATAGTTCCGCATGCATTTGCCGGTAAATATGCAATCGGCGCGTTTAATGTAACCAATATTGAATCTGCGCAGGCGGTAATTTTAGCGGCTGAGGAACTAAAATCGCCGGCGATTGTACAAACCAGCGAAAAAGCGCTTGATTATGCCGGGTTCGACAATCTTACTGGTGTTATTTTACAGATGGCTAAAAAATCAACAGTACCGATTGTAATCCATTTGGATCATGGCCGCACTGTAGATATCGCCCAAAAATGCCTTGAAGTTGGATACACTTCGGTAATGGTAGATTTTAATCATGATAGTTTTGAGGATAATTTATCCAAGACTATCAAAGTGGTGGCGATGGCCAAAAAGCATGGCGCTTCGGTTGAAGCCGAGCTGGGTGCGGTGATGGGACGCGAAGATTACATCGAAAACAAAGAACCAATTAAGACCAATGTAGCGGAAGCGGTAAAGTTTACGCGTGAAGCCGGGGTAAACGTGCTGGCGGTTGGGATTGGTAACGCTCATGGCATCACCACTGCCGAAGAAAAACTCGATTTTGATCTGTTGAAACAGATTCAAGAAGCCTGTAATTTTCCGTTAGTGTTGCACGGTGCTTCGGGAAATTCGCTTAAAGATATCCATATCGCTATTCGAAACGGAGTAGTCAAAATTAATATCGATACCGATTTGCGTTTAGCTTTCAGCTCAGCGGTGCGGCAGTTTTTAAGATCAAATAGCGAGGCTTATGATATCCGAGAGATTATTGGTGCCGGCAGAGACTCAATCAATAAAGTAGTCAAGCAGAAAATGGTGATGTTTGGCAGCGTGGGGAAGGCGTGATGAGTAAAGATTTTGACTGTATTTCGATTGGTGCTTCATTGCTTGATACTTTAGTTAAGCTAAAGAACGCGCATCAGCATAATGACACGGCTTCGCCATCTGGGGTGGATGAATGTTTTGCGTTGGGTACAAAAACCGATGTTGAATCCATTATCCAGCAAAGCGGCGGCGGCGCCACCAATTCTGCGGTTACTTTTAAGCGTCAGGGTCTTTTGGCTACTGTTATTGGCAAAGTTGGCTCAGATCATGCCGGGGATTTGGTTAAAAACGATTTACGCCAAGATAATATTCCAATCGACCATATAATCGTAGCCAAGGGCGGCAAAACCGGTCAATCGGTTATTTTGATTGATCCAAATGCCGAGCGCACTGTTTTAACCGATCGTGGGTCGGCCGGGCATTTAACCACAGACGATCTGGCGGTTTTGGATAATCTAAAGTCTCGCTGGGTGTATGTTACATCGCTTAACGGGCTTGCCCCTAGCATTGAACACGTGTGGCAATGGGCCAATAAAAATAATATTAAAATCGCGTGGAATCCGGGCAAACTAGATCTTAAAATTGATTATATGCACTTGGAGCGTTGGTTTAAACAAATAAGCCTGCTAATTATCAATCGAGAAGAAGCGGGGATGATTTTTCAGCAAAATATTACTTCTGAAAATGCGGTTAAGGAATTGAAAAAAATGAAAGTTGTTCAAGCGATTGTGTCAGATGGCGCAAATCCAATATGGGCATTTGATCATCAGAATACTGTCTCGCTAACGCCTCATCATATTAAAGCGGTTGACAGCACCGGTGCCGGAGACGCACTGGGTAGTGGCGCAGTGGCCGGGTTGATGCACGGCATGACCTTCAAAAACGCGCTCGAGCACGGGCTGGCTAATTCCGAGAGCGTGGTGATGAAAGTTGGCGCCAAAACTGGCATAATGTATAAATAAATGACGAATTTTAAATTTGTAACCTAATATACGTAGTCCAGACTTTAGTCTGTTTTCCTCAAGCACGCTAAAGCGTGGTCTACATTTCAAATTAAAAATTTCAAATTTCAAATTAAGGAGTACTATGTCTATCAATATCGCGATAAATGGATTTGGTCGAATTGGGCGAAACGCCTTGAAAATTGCCCTTACCAAACCAATGCTTAACATCGCCTCGGTTAATGATCTAACCGATCCTGCCACGCTGGCGCATCTACTATCATATGATACAAACTATGGCAAATACGATGCCAATATTGGCGTTGAAGGGGACAATTTGGTGGTCGATGGTCACAAGATTAAAGTTCACGCCGAAAAAGATCCCAAAGCATTGCCGTGGAAAAAAGAAAATGTCGATATTGTGCTAGAGTGCACCGGGCGATTTACCGATCCAAAAGACGCCCATGCGCATATTAGTGCAGGAGCAAAGCGAGTAATTATCTCTGCTCCGGCAAAGGGAGACGGTGCGGTTACGCTGGTGATGGGGGTCAACGACAACAAATACAATAAAGAAGAAATTATTTCAAATGCTTCATGCACCACCAACTGTATTACACCGGTTGCCCAAATTATTGTGTCCGAGTTTGGAGTGAAAAAGGCGATGATGACCACTATCCACTCGTACACTGCCGACCAAAATCTGCAAGACGGGCCGCACAAAGATTTGCGCCGCGCCAGAAGTGCTGGTATGAACATTGTGCCAACATCTACCGGAGCCGCCAGCGCTGCTCATCAAGTAGTGCCGGAACTAAAGGGCTTGTTTGATGGATTGGCAATTCGGGTACCAACTTCGGTGGTGTCATTGGCTGATTTTACCTTTTTGTTGAAGAAAAAAACCACCGTCAAGCAGGTAAACGAGGTGTTCAAAAAAGCGGTGGATAAAATGAAGCGCTATGAGGGGATTTTGTCCTATACCGAAGAGCCACTGGTATCGTCGGACTTTATTGGGAGCCACTTTTCGTCGATTGTTGATCTGTCGTTAACGCAGGTGGTAGATGGCGATTTGGTTAAAGTGGTGGCGTGGTACGACAACGAATGGGGCTATGCCAACAGATTGGTTGAAGAAGCAGTACTGGTGGGTCAAAAACTCTGATGTCATTCCGGACTTGATCCGGAATCTATATAGAAAATGTCTAATGACTAATTTCTAATGACAAATGTCAAATAGTTTTTTAATTTTTAAACTTTTGGAATCTCGAATTTATTTAAAAATGGAGAGGCGATTTTCGAATCGCTAAGGATTACTAGGGATATTTAAGGGTGGCAACGGATTTGGCAAATCAGCGTGCGCTCTATTTTTTGTTGACAGCGAAAATCGTTTTTGATATTTTACTGATGAGCGCCAGGCTAGATGTCCAAAGCCACCACCGCGCTCACCCAGGAGGACTCACATGAAGGTCCTCGTAACACCAGCGACCCCGCTCGTTACCTAACCCGTCACGGCGGGGCTTGGGAAGCAGAGCGCTTTCCATCCCTTGGTTAGGCAACGGGCGCGATGGTCGTGCACAACCCGGTCCCGATGGCATCGCTTTCGGGACCGGTCTACTAATATTTAAGACAAACAAAAATTCTCCCTGGCGGAGAATTTTTTTGGAGCCGGTCGTTGAAAACGCGGCGATAGATTGCAAAAATCTGGATCCGGTCGTTGAAAACGCGGCGATAGATTGCAAAAATCTGGAGCCGACAATCGGAATCGAACCGATGACCTTTGCTTTACGAAAGCACTGCTCTACCAGCTGAGCTATGTCGGCATTGGCTACGAGGGGCAGGCGAAAGCACTTATTGCAGTACTAACCAGCTGCTTGCCCTTCCGAAGCCTTGGCGAAGGAGGGAGCTATATCGGCATTGGCTATATTATAACATAAATTTTAGTTATTCTCACTTTTTTACCATAACAAAATAACGCGCTAGGCTAGCGCGTTATTTTATCTCAAATTGAGTTAGAAACTATTTCTCAAATTTACGTAACCAGATCCAGTGACTGGCGAACAATCCTACCGCTACAACCAGCAGAATGCTAAAAACGGTAATTGTTTTGACTGTGCCCAGTTTTACCGCATCAATTTGACTGGTGCGGGCAGCCTCATAATTTGTTCTCAATTGGTCGTCAGACAAAACTACTGTGGTGGCGGTTTTGTTTTCAGCTGAGTTCAGGTTAGATTGATAGTCCGCTTTGTACGCAGCAAACGAAGAAACATCATGACTTTGCAAGTTGTATCTGTAGTCGCTTACGCTGGTTGGATTGGCGCGATCAAATATCGCGTTAACAATATTTCCCAGTGCCACCAAAGTAACAATTACTGCTACCAAGCAGACCACGTATCCATAGATTTTGGGGACGATATGTGTTTTTTCCATATATATCCTTTCTTTCTTATATATCCGTTATATACCCTACACTTTTGCTGTCAAGTACAATTTCAGGCGCTGTGCGGTTTGCACAGCGCCTGGTTCGGCGGTATGGCTAGTGTCCGAGTGTCGCGTCGGGCGGGTCGATGCTCACGACGCATCTTGGCTGGCTGCCATATCGGGCGACCATGATCTCCTCGGCCATCTCGAACACGATTAGCGATCCAACCATGTGCGGAGTTACCGCTCCCTTGGGGAACAGGACGTCAAAGCACTCCGTGCCCGATAGGATCGTAACCCCGTCAGATTCCTGTCCGGACAACAGGGCAACGGGTTCCTGGATGCTTACAACCTTCCCAAGTACTTGCATCGCAACTCACCCCCTTGATACGTAGTGGACGATCTTGGTCATAAAATATCATTTATACCAGTCTCTGTCAATGTTAATGTAAAAAAATAGCCCTGCACCCGAAGGTGCAGGGCTTAGGTTGACGGATTTGCCTTAGGCGATTTGGCGCATCGCCTTTGCAACTTGAGCTTGGGTAATGCGGCGGGGTTTGAGCAGCCGCTGGTTGACGAGCCAAAACGCCAGAATGGCCTGTTCTAGCACCATCGGCCGGCCATCCTGTGTCTTTAGCCCGGTGCTGGCTGCTAACTGCAACGTTGCGGTTGGCTTGTCACGTAACGCAACATCCGAAATCAGCACACCCGGCTTTAGCGTTCGCATTACTTTGGTAGCGGTGGCGACGTTTCGAGACAGACTGTCTGGTGTTGCCGGTAATTCAATCTCGCCCAGTGCCGAGAATTGGTCGAGCGGTGAATGCGGATCGTCGATTACGCTAACGATCACGTCGGCTTTCGGCGCTTCGGCTGATATCATCTCACGCCCACCTGAAACCGCTACCGCTTTGTTGCAGAACTGGTTAACTCGCACGGCTAGGTCATTTGCTTTGCTGACGGTGCGGTTGAGGATGATCAGCTTCATCCTGGCGGCCGCTGCGGCAAAGGCGATGGCATTGGCGGTGCCGCCACCCCCTAAGATCAGGATGGTTTTGTCTGTCGCATCCATTACCTGTTGCAAGCCGGCCACATATCCATGGCCGTCGGTATTGTAGCCGACCAGTTTGTGGTCTGTTCGCACTACCACGTTGATCGCTTGCATTGCACGGGCAAGCGGGTCAATTTGATCGACAATCACCCATGCTTTGTCCTTGATGCCAGCGCCGACGTCGCCGCCCAGAAACCGGTCGTCATTCCGATAGGCATCGAATACATCACCCGCTACCTCCGGTGATCCAATCAGTCGGATATTGCGGACATTCAGCCCAAATTGCGCGTAAAGCGCGTTCCACAGCCGAGGCGTCTGGGCGGGGTAATCCTTGGCTGCGTATCCAACCGCGAAGAAATCCAACCCTTCTAGACTAGGCGGATTATCTTGCGCTTTTGACGCAACTGTCAGCATCTTAGAATCGATCAACTTCTGAATTATCATGGCTGTCCTCCTATGTGTATTCGAACCGGACGATGCTGACTTCTTCGGGCCCGGTAAATACCTGGTTGTAGATTAAGCTTAGCTGGTTTGCCACGCCGTGCCAATCCGAACAATCTGCCGAACATCCGATCAGATCCGCTGGCGTAACATCTTGCAAGCGCTTAACCTCAATCGCCGTTATTTTGGCAGGAATATTATCATCTGTAAATATCGGGTTGATGTTTTCAGCTTCATTACCCGGTAGTTTCATCACCCGAATAATCACATTTTCGCCAATGCTAGTTCCTTTGTTATTTGGCGCACGACGATCTCCCGGACGCACGGCAGCGGTCATTTTTTTGGTTAAAATTATGTCCCGATACGCTAATCGGAACCATAGTTCATATTTTTCCATACCCCCACTATACCAAAAAATCATCATAAACGAGCTAATAAAAAAATTTACAGAAAAACCGGCCCCCGATAGGAGGCCGGAAGGTGCTGCGACTTACATCGCGGCGCGATCTCGAATGGACTGGAAGTTGTAATCAACCAATAGGGCGCCGTCTTTGAAGACAGGGACTAGTTGGTTGGAGAATCCCATGGCTTCGGCGTCTGACTCGCGCATGGTCTTCCAGTCGCCGGCGCTGTTGCGTACAAGGGCCAGATGGCCCGCCTTGGAACGCTTGCCGGGATCAGTGACAGGGTCCTTCATCACATCGCGCCAGGTTCCGTCGATCTGAGCGGCTGAGCACTTGAAGGCGAAACGCTGGGTGTCTCGGTTGACCTTCTGGAGCAGACCGCCGCCGGAGCCGAAGGCGAGATTATCAGCTGACCATCCCGCCTGCCGCATAGCGGTCAGGATCTGGGTGATCATGGCGTAGTCGAT
Organism: Patescibacteria group bacterium; assembly: GCA_041660565.1. NCBI lineage: Bacteria > Patescibacteria group bacterium. Next base: position 446,412 of record JBAZWC010000001.1, on the reverse strand, counting down.
GCCGTCGCCCTGAATGACCCGGACCTTTGGGTGCAGTACCCTGTACTGCTTGTCGTTGGTGGTGAAGCCGAAGGTCTGCCCGAGAATATCGAGGACCTGGGTGACCACTTCCGGGGGGTTACCGCTGTCGGGGCGAATGACGAGGACGCCGTCTCGGGCCAGAACGCGCTCCTTGAGCTGTCCACCCCAGATGGAGCGACAAGCGTTGAATACGTCGTAGCTGTCCGAGACTACGGCTACGGTGCCGGTGGGGTAGGCCGTGAGCATGTTGGCGTAAGCGTCAGCCTCGTGCTCTTTGCCCCAGGATGTGATGGTGCTGTGCTCGGCGGCTGGGATCGAGTAGCCGGCCATGTTCTCGCCGTAGTAACGACGGGCGACCATGATGGCTTCGAGGGTGTCAGTCCCCTTGAAGTTGACCAAGTGGGCCGCCCCGCCGATACCAGCTGACTCCACGCTGGTGGAACCCCGGAAACCGAAGTCATGCAGCTTGAAGTCGATTTGGCTGGGATCGCCCGTTTCCTCGAGGAAGCGGAGGATCTCCTGGCGCATGGCCCGGCTCTGGGTGGCGACCGTGCAGGGGTACCAGACCTGGCAGAGCAGAGTCTCCAGGTAGTTGGTGAGCCATGGCAGGCCGTTGGGGTCGGTGTTCTGCACCGTCATGAGGACGTTGTGGTTTGGGATCGATGTCCCCTCCGGTATGGCCCGGATGAGGATTGGCAACCGTCCACCGTGTGCCTTCAGGATGTATTCCCAGCCAGCCCGGTTCATGTAATTCGAGTTGCCGAAGTGGCTCCCCAGAACTTCATAGGCTTCCTCGATCTTCTCCTCGGTCACCACTTGACCGAGCAGATATCGCTTGATCAGGTACTGGAGGCCAAAGAAGGTGGTCTCAGGGAAAAGGCCGCCCCGGCTCTCGTAGAACGAGAAGATAGTCTGGGTGCGTGGCGGGTACTGGGGGCCGTGGGTTGGCTTGTAGCTGTCGGTGAGGAGGATGATGTTGTCAGACATGGTCGTCTCCCTTTCTTATCGTGTCAGATGGTGCTGTTTGAGGAGCATGCTGCCCAGAATCTGATGTTCCGGGACGAGGTACTGCTTGACTTCCTTGATCGGTACCCATTTCACTCGTGCGATGTCGTCCTGGGCCTTTGCGCAACCGAAAATGTAGGTTGCGGCGAAGAAGCTAGTCAAGATTCCATCGCCGGTTCCTTGGTAGCGCCAATCAACGACCTTCGCTGATCCGAAGTAGCGGAGATCGTCTATCTCGAGACCGCCGGTTTCTTCGTAAGCCTCGCGTTTTGCGGCTCGTTCCAGGGATTCATCGTTAACATCAACGAAACCGCCGATGAAACGATAGCGGTCTCCGTCAGTTGGCTTGCCACCCAAGAGAACGAGCCCCTTGTTCTCATCGACGATTGCTATATCAACAGTGGCGTAGGGGATCCCGGCTCGGGCGACTTGGCTGTAGACAATCCCCTTGCGGAAATCGGGGCTGGTTGGTGGGTTGTCTAGAAGGGCGACACGGTTCTCGGTTCCAGACAGGCAAGGTAAGGCGGGAAAGTCAACCACAGGCAGGGTGCCGGAGTAGGTGGTTAGAAAGGAATCGCGCGACCCGTAGAGGGAAACCGACTGGTCCGGGAACATCTTTTTGATCAGTTGATCCAGGTTAGTGGACCAGACGGAATCGGATGGGTGATCAGCCAGACTGACCACCTTGACATTGGGGTACGATGCCAGAACCATCTCCCGTCTAGCGGCAAAGCTGAGGGGATTGCGGCTGGTGGCAAAGGCTTCCGATGTGCCGAGTACGAGCAAGACTTGCTTGACTTGGCTTTCTACGAATTCAATCAGAGCTTGATGACCGAGGGTAAGCTCGGGCACTTGAAATCGGGCAACGACTACCCCCACAGCTGCAGGACCATTTGGCATCGTATATCTCCTGTTGTTAATGTGCTAAGTGTAAAAATCACACTATCTATTTCTAAGATAGTGTATAAATTACACGTTGTCAATACCCCCCCAACAAAAAAACCCTTTTCAGGGTCTTTCAAGATAAAAATAAATTGAGATCGATGTTTAAATGATATCTATTTCTTCAACGTCCGAAGATTTGTATGTATATAGCCGCGCGGGTCGGTATGGTCGACTATCTTGTTTGTGGGAGAGTGGTTTCAGAATATCTAATTTGAGTATTTTTTTTCGGAAATTTCTTTTATCAAGTTTTTTTGATAATACAACCGAAAAAATATCTTGCAATTCGGTCAAACTAAATTCATTTGGTAATAACTTACATACAATCGTTGAGTAAGAAATACGATGGCGAAGTCTTGTTAAAGCCATATCTAAAATTTTATTGTGATCGTAGGCTAGATTTCCAGTTTTGCTAACCTCACTCCACCATGCGTCGTTATTATTCTGTTTTTCGATTGGATCAAGTCGATCCCATGGTACTACGGCCAAATATGCTACTGCGACAACCCGGCCACGTGGATCACGATCAACCTCACTAAATGTGTAAAGTTGCTCCAAGTATACTTTATCAGGATTAATTCCGCCTTTTGTTTGTATATGTCTGGCAGCGGATTGTTCTGCGACTTCATCGGGAAATAGTAGCCCCCCTGGCAAGCCTTTACTCCCTTCGGGGAAATGTGGTGGGCGATTAACAGACACTAATCTGACAAATAATTTATCATTTTGAAAAGTCAGCAGCACCGTATCGGCGGCCAAAACGGCAAAACGGATATTATCAGTTGAGCCAGTATTTGCTGATGACATATTTCTCCTCTTAAGGCACGATATTCACAAATGCTTGGTAGCCTGTAGGGGTATCCTTCGCTATGGCTTCGGAATACCTATTCCTACAGTCAAGGTAAATAAACTTTGCCCACTTTTCGCCAAATAAGCGAAGCGCAAGCGGAGTTTATTGGTAGCCTGTAGGGGAGTCGAACCCCTCTTGCCGCCGTGAAAGGGCGATGTCCTACCGATAGACGAACAGGCCAAACTATAATTACTTTAACATAAATAATCACACCTTGCAACAAAAAAAGACCTGCGCAACTGCACAGGTCTGAGTGGCTGAATTGCAAGGCGCTTAAACTGGCTCACGAAATAGCTTCTCGGCAAGTTGCTCAGGGGTCATCTGCCTTATTCGTTCGATCACCGCGTCGACGTCCTCACGAGTGATCCATGGTTTTGGACCTGGCTGGGGATATGGCTCGGCGGTAAGTCTTTCCAATACCCGCTCCGCTTCTTCCGGGGGCATTTCCCGAAGCTTGGCCATGATCGCTTCGTGCACTTCCGCGCGTGTCCGATGCTTTCGCGCCCTTGGCATGGTTGTATCTCCCTCCCGTTTGTCTAACTCGATCATACCAAATATTGTATTGTAATTCATCTGATAAAAGTATTTAGTGGTATCAGAGGGGGTCGTGAACGCACGATCTCTTGTTGTATTCAACTACCTCCGACCTTTCACAAGGAGAATGCCGTGGATACCATAGACGATGGGCACTGTGTTGTATGTTTTGAGGCGTGGGAGGCGAAAGTCTATATGGGAGAAAACCCGAAGCTAAACGCGAAGGAACTGCCTTTGCGGATAAAGCTCGGAGATCAGAAGCACGCTGATTGCCCGGAAAAGATCGTGGGACTGGATGGTCAGATGCTGGGCGATCCGGGAAAGTGCAAGGTACTTCGGGACTTTGCGGATCGCGCTAGCGCAGCACCCACAACCAAGGGTGCCAAAGCCGTCTCTACTCCTTCATCGCGAAGTCGCGGATATCCGGGGAACGGACATGCCCCGCAATCCACCGATCGTGGACATCAGACCAAAGCAAAACGGATTGATCGTCCCGGCACATCTGGCCAGGTGCGTCAGCAACACGACAAGAACGGCGGCAATGGTGACAAGCAACCAGCCTTTACCGGACCAACTACTCGCGTCGGTCCCAGATCGTACGACTGGGGTACCACCCAGGAATAACCAAGCCGCGCCCCAAGACGGGCGCGGTATTCATATGTCTAGAAAATAGATTTTGTAATGATATAATGATATGAAGGAGAGATATATGATTAAAAAAATACTACCCACCAAGCGACATTTTTTCTGGATACTGGTTACCGTACTTCTTGTTATATCGGTTCTGGCTGAGGCGCCATCGTATGTGAATCCTAAAACCGCATTAGCCTATCCTGACTATCCCGCAAACTCTGACAAAGTATTAGTGGCTCCGTATGATACTATTACTACCGGTGCGGCTAACTGGGGATGTGCCTCAGGAATCTGCTCCGATACATCTACCCGTGATTATATTACCATCGGTCAAAAATATCGTATTAGGGAAAGCGGGACAGTTAGTCGCATTAGAATTTATACAGTTTCTACCACCGGACTGGCGCAGTTTTATGTGAAAATTTGGCGTAAAGATGGCGCTACATATGATTTGGTTGGAGCGAGTGAAAACTTGATTAGCAGTTTAAGCTCCGGGCAATATTCCACAATAGATTTAGCCTCACCAATTGCTGGTGTCCAAGAAGGGGATTATTACGGTTATCAAGTCATCCTTTCTACAAAAGGATCGTTTTTTTATGCCAAGACGTCAATTACTGGGGTAACTAGTTACTATCATACAAATTCAGCGGTCGCTACTACAGATTATAACTGGGAGGGGTCATCTGAGTTTTTGGCCGGTGCTGTTCTCCCCATTGAGTTTTATATGCAGGCGCCTCAGGTAGCTTTTATTGGTGATTCAATTATCGCCGGGCATCCGGCGCATTACAGTTTTCTTGAGGCTACCGCAACCACAAATATTGCGTCTACGATAGAGAGTCAGTTTGGCGTATTGACCGGCTATAGTTATCAAAACATGGGAATTGGCTCTCAAACTACAGCTCAAATTAGCGCCCGTTTCGCCGCTGACATAGTTGCTCTTAAACCGAGGGCAGTTGTGATTGAAGGTGGTGTAAACGATATCGCTGGCGGGGTTTTAAAGGCTACGTTTTTGGCTAATTGGACGTCTATGTTAGATGCAGCTCAAGCAGAATCTTCGCTTGATCGAATTGTTGTAATTAAAGTTTTACCTTGGACAAACGGAACAACCACTCAAATGCAAACTAGAGATGATTGGAATGCATCGCTCACAACATTAGCAAACAACTATTCTAAGGCAATTGTTGTTGATGCCTCATCGTATGTTGGGCAATTCAGAAGTGGCGGTGATGCGGGCAATTTATGGGACATCCAAACTGCGTATAATTCAGATGGTGTTCATTATAACACTGCCGGCCACGGTCAGATTGCTCAGGCAATTGCCGACATTGGGTTTGACTCTGTTGCACCAGTGGCGTTTACTCCTACATCTAATCCGGCGTCGTGGACATCTGCTAATTCGGCTGATATCTCATTTTCTACCACAGACGCGGGCAGCGGTGTGGCGAGCTATTCAATCAAGCTAGATAGCGGTGCCTACACCGATAGCGTTTCCAGCCCATACACGCTGAACATTGCGGCAGTGGCAGATGGCACTCACACCGTAACCGTTAAAGCGATTGATACGGCAGGTAACTTTAGGGAACATACCGTATCTGTTTATGTAGATAAATCTGCGCCGGCTGGTTTTACTCCGGTTGCAGATCCGGCGGCGACCACAAACAGTGACACCATTAGCGTGTCGTTTTCAACCAGTGATGCAGCCAGCGACGTTGCAAACTATAAGTTAAAATTAGACAGTGGAGCATATGGTAGTTCAATTACCAGCCCGTATACTCTAGATGTCTCTGCGGTTGCAGATGGTACCCACACGGTTACTATCAAGGCTACTGACAACGCTGGCAACATCGCCGAAGGCGTGGTGAGCATTTATCTAGATAAAACCGTTGCGGTTTTATCTGGCGGGTCTCCTTCCGGAACATTAGATGCGTCTACCACTTCGGCTACATTATCTGTGACCACTGATAGTTCATCAACGTGTAAATACTCCACCTCGGCAGGAACGGCGTACGGAGTGATGACAGGCAGTTTTACCACCTCTAATGGTACCTCTCATACCGCAACCGTATCTGGTTTAGCCGACGGCAATACATATCACTATTATGTCCGATGTTTAGACAGCGCTGGCAATACAAACAGTAGCGACTACGAAATAAGCTTTTCAGTTGATGATTCACCAGCCGCAACCCCTACCCCAACATCAACTCCTACTTCTACTCCTACCACCGCCGCGACATCAACACCAACTCCAACTTCTACCGCTGAGGCATCATCAACCCCAACGGCAACTACGTCAACCACTACAAATTCAACCGCGGCTACTACTCGATCAACAGCCACCCCGGCGTCTACCATATCTGCTTCTCCTTCCGCCGCCGCGTCACCGGTTGCCTCAGTTAGTCCAACAGCAGACACTGATTCACAGTTCTTTGACACCCAAATTCTAATGGAAAATGGTCAAAAAGTGATTAAAACAGTCAAATTTAAAATAGTGGATGCGGATGGCAAGCCCATTAGCAAACTAGAGGTTACAATTCACTCGGATCCTCAAACCGCCAGTACGGACGAAGATGGAGTGGTTGTTTATAATAACATTCCGGTCGGTGATCATGTATTAGCTTTCGCGTACCAAGGCATTGGCTATGAAAAAAGTGTTGCGGTTGCCGATCCGGCCGTAAACACGGGAACGTACCGCGCCGAAATCGTAGTTGTTAAAGCTGCTAAAGATCCATTGCCGCTGTGGGCATGGATTGTCTATGCTTTCTCTGCGTGTATTATTGCAATATTAGTTTACGCACTCTTTAGATTACGACGAACGCGCAAACTCAAATAAAACCATTACGATATTTGCTCGAGATCGTTGCTTATTCCGGGTTCATTTTGAATTTGAGAGATGAAATAGCCAATAGGATAACAATCCAACCACAGACAATCACTATATTGATCGGATTTTCGAATGGTGAAACCGCTTCTAAACCTGCCGTTCGGATCATTCTTAATAACGGTGCTAACGGTAGATACTGCACAATGCTGTTTAGCCATTTTGGTAATGAATCGATCGGAAAAAAGACACCGGCTAAAAACATCATTGGAATAGTAACCGCGGTGGCCATGCCTTCTGCCGCTTGAGTGGTTTTAGTTAAGCTTGCCACGGTGAACCCGAGCAGCTGGAATAAAATCCCACCAAGCATCGCTAGTGCAAAAATCATACCCAAATTGCCGTAAATGTGCCCGTTGAAAGCGTAGACGCCGATTCCCAAAATTAAGCCAACTTGGATAACGTTCACAATTAAGCGTGATAATACCTGAGCGATAATAAATTTCCACGATGGCAACGGGGTGGTCGTAACTCGCTTCAAAATTTGATCGTCTCTGTATTGCGCCATCGAAATTGCCACGCCCTGAACCGAGCTGTTCATTAATGCCATTCCAATCAATCCAACCAGCACAAAGTCGAAGTAATTAAATGTATTGGTGCTGGTGTTTTGTTGATCAATGCCATAGATCGGTTTGATTCCTTGCGATTGAAAATTGAGGGTAGTTAGGAACTGATTCAAAAATCCGCTTACAATCGAATTTGACTGCGCATTGCCGGGATCGGAAATTAGTTGTAGATTTTTTGAAGCGGATACCGATTGCGCCCCAAAATCGGCTGGGATTACCACCACCGCCACCACTTTGCTGTTTTTTAGCAATTTTTTGGCATCATCTATGTTGGTTTCTTTTTGTACCTTGAATACTTTGGCGCTGTTCATGACAGATTCAAGCGATGATGCTACCGGAGTATTGGCATTGTTAATTAATGCTACCGTACCGGCGGAAGTGGTGTCGCTTCCGAAGAAAAAGCCAAATATTACGGTGAAAATGAGCGGAAACATTAGTGACCAAAACAATTGTTGTTTGTTTCGGAAAAGTAATTTAATATCGGCAATAAATAGTTTTATCATCTTAATCTTTCAATGTTTTTCCGGTAAGTTCAATAAACACGTCTTCTAAGCTGGCGCGGCCGACAGACAGACTTTCGGGGTCGGTTTTTTGCACTAGTGACAAAGAGTCGTTTAGATCGTGTTTCGTGTGTAATCTGAGCTCATAATGGTGCGATTTTCCCGCCAGTTCTTCTAAAATGCCAATTTTATTGAGAGCATCAAACGATTTTTGAGATAGGTTTGGGGTAATGAAGTGGATTTTGTAGGGATGTTTTACTTTTTCAATCAAATTGTGGGTTTTATCAAGCGCTACAATTTTGCCCGAATCCATAATGCCAATACGATCACACAAAATTTCGGCCTCTTCCATATAATGGGTAGTTAACACAATAGTTTTGCCTTGCGCCTTAATTTTAATGATTAAATCCCATAAATTACGTCTGGCAATTGGGTCTAGGCCGGTCGTTGGCTCGTCTAAAAAGACAATTTGCGGGTCATTTACCAGGCTTGCCACAATCGAAAATCGCTGACGTTGCCCGCCAGATAGGTTATTGATGTATGATTTTGCCTTGTCTTTAAGATCTACAAGCTCTAACAACTCCATCGGATTAACGGTTTTTTGGTAAAAACTGCCGAATAAATCTAATATTTCAACCAGTGTAAGGAAGCCAAAATAGGCCGAAGACTGAAGCTGGACACCGATAATGTGTTTGATCTTGGATAAATCGTGGCGAATGTCAAAATTTAGTACCTTAATTTCTCCACTGGTGGGCTTTCGTAAACCCTCAATCATTTCTAAAGTAGTGGTTTTGCCGGCGCCGTTTTCGCCTAATAAACCGAATATTTCACCTTTTTTGACCTCAAATGAGATATTATCAACCGCTTTTAGCGATCCATAAGCTTTCTTCAAATTTTTGACTGTAATGATATTTTCCACTTTTTCTCCTAACTCATTATAAAGATTGATAGCCATTTTGACAACTATCTCGCGGGCACATTAAGTAACCTAAGATACTTAAGTTACTTAGATAATCTTGAGCCGATTATCGCCTGATTTTTTCATAAAGGGGTTGACATTTATTGCGCTGTGCTGTAGAATGTATAGGTCGGTAAGAAATGAGTAGAAGTATGATTATGTCATACTTTTTTTGTGCTTACTGATAAGAACAAAGTGAGTGGGGCTTAACTTTCTTCTTCCGTATAACAAGGAGTTTTGTATTTGTACGTCAAAAGCCGCGCGGTGGCTACTGGCAATTGCCATTAGCACATTACCTTTTCAAACACCGCCCGCAATTCACGCACAGTCAGAGAATATCCCATCTTCAAACCCAGAATGTGAAATTAATATTTCAACGAAATCTGCTGGTGCTATTTGTGTCGCCAAAACGCTTACCATTACTGTGGGTGACTCAAACCAAACTATTGTAAATAAAAGACAGGCTGAAGCAAGAGCTAAAGCTTTGGCATCGAAAAAAATCAATTCTCTAATTCTAGCAGTAACTGATGCGGTAAAATTGTACCCCGAATCCGGTCAATGTGTTCCATTTGCCAGAGCGGTTAGTGGTATCAACATTTCCGGTGCTGCAATCTCGAATAAACCGAACTCAAATATTCCGGAAGATGGTGCGGTTTTGATTACAACCGAGAGTCGTCCCGGCCACGCAGCGGTGGTTACCTCGATTAACGGTAATACTATTGAAGTAATTGAGCGTAACTATTTTTCCGGATGGGTATCTAAGCGAAAGATTCTATTAAATTCTCCAATCATTCGCGGATTTATTGTGCATTCATAAAAGTCGGCGCACAACCGTAAGTTAATCTCAAACTAATGGTATCTTCCAATTGGATAAATTGGATATATTTGACCGATTGGGAGGTCGAATATTTATTTAATTGATAACAGTATTGCCCTGATTACATGTTAATACGTTAATATAACCAGAGCTATAAATGTGTTGCTAGTTAGGCCTTTTGTGGAAAATGAGACCATAATATTCGTACTAATACACCAAAGGTTGATAGGAATATTACACCGCAAGCAAGCCAACCCAACACCGGAATGACGCCCAAAACCATTAATGCAATCACGCCAATTAGTGCCGATAGCCAGTCAAGGCGGGCAGTTTTAGACTTTGATATTAATCGTACGATCTCTGATCCAATCCAGATTGCCGCAAATGCCCCCGAAAGAATTAAAGCAAGAATGAACAATAATCCTAAAACAGCGGCCAAGCTTGAGCCAATTAGTGAAACCGTGAATAAGACGATGGATACTGGAACAACAATAATTGCGATAAAACCAATGCCTAGTGATAAGCCAAATTTGGTTTTGTTTTGTTCGACAACGTGTGCGGTAGAGCGGGCAAATCCGTAAACTAAAATCAAAGCCATTACCAGCCACGCCAACGCCTTCATTAGGGCGCTAAACACTAACAAACCGGCCAAAGAATCACCCACGCCGTTGTTGTGGTAACTAATTTTTTGATAATCAACGCCGCCAACGACTCGCGCGGTGGTGGCAATAGTGGCTTCAACAGGTGATGAATAGGACAGTTTGCCGCCGATAACTGATGTGCTTCCCAGCTCGAGGGTGCTGATTTGTTTAGCAATAACGTCTTTACCTACTTGTCCGTTGATGATGATATCGCCGCCAGTTGCTCTGAGTGTGCCATCAACCTTACCGTTAACGGTTACTGTGCCACCGGCTACTAGTAGATCACCTTTAACTACGGTGTTTGAATCTATGGTAACGGTGCCTCCGGCAACCAACAAATCCTCGCCAATGCTGCCGGTAATATCAACCGTGCCACCCATTACGCGCACGTTCTGGCCTACATCTGATTTTAGTGAGACCGTGCCACCAGCGATCAAAACGCTGTGCGCAACCGGGTCATTGACCGTTACGTTGCCGCCAGCTGCAACCAAATCTTTCAAAACCGGAGCGTCAACAGTCACGTTAGAGCCGGCGACATATAAGTTATTCCAAACCGTGTCTGTGCCAACGGTTACGTTGGTGGATGGGCTCTCAGGTGCTTTTAAATCCGCTGCGTAGGCTGGGATTGCCATAAATCCGGACAAGAATAACGCCACCACAAATATGCGAAATTTCATAGTTTCCTTTCTTTGTTACTATACCTTTAAGCTAATATTTATCTGGTCTAAAGTCAAATATTTTTGTCTCATGGAAAACGATGGATAACAAGGGATTTTTTAGGGATTAAAAAAACGACGATAAACGTCGAATTTTTGGTGCACCCAACAGGAATCGAACCTGTAACCTTCTCCTTAAGAGGGAGCTGCTCTGCCAGTTGAGCTATGGGTGCGAGCGAGGGCGTATCGTCGCCCGAGCGAGCATCCACTTGCGTAGAATAACGCGCTCAGAATGCGACCAAAGCGAGCATTCTGTAATTGGATGCGAGTGAAACGAGTATCCAAATGTGTTATTCCGCAAGATGGGTGCCTGAAATGAGTGATTTCGCAAGATGGTGCGATATGGTACGCCCGGAAGGATTTGAACCCTCGACCTTCTGATCCGAAGTCAGACGCTCTATCCAGCTGAGCTACGGGCGCTTATTTATCACCTAACTCATATTTTAACATTTTTTCACGAAAAACAAAATAGGTAGACGTCAAACCCTTTTTTTTATGAAAATATGATATAACGATAGTATCTGACGTACGACAAGAACCTTCACAGAGAGGATACGATCATGCGGTGCACCAAGATAGATCGTAGATCGTTGCATGGCTGGAAGACACTCAACCCTCCAGGCAGCATTAGTTGCCCCAATCGGCCGGATGAGGTTCTGGAACGGCTGGGAAGCCAGTTCTGGAGATGCCTCAACTTCGTCAGGAGTGCGGTCCCGGATGCCCTGGGGATAAATGGCCTTGATGCGTTCGCTCAGGCGGAGAATGGTTGCCTGAACGTGGTTGCCGAATTCGAGATTCCTGGTAGCGTCATGATGCCGGTAGTAGAGGTTATCCGGAAAGACGGGCTGACGCTGGTGATGAAACCCGGGGACCAGTGGATTATCTCGGTTGACAGCCCCAGTGAGGTTTCCGCCGACTTCATGGGCCTACTCGACCCCAGTCTCCACCCGACACCGGACGACATTCCGGCCGAGTTCATCTTCGACCAGTACGCGATAGGCGCTCGCCGCTTTACGGCCGTGATCCGGGGCGATCCCGTCGAACACAAGGTGTTCGCTTTCCTGTGGTTGCTCGGACACTACCAACCCTCTCGGTAGACGCCCGACTCCTGGTTCTTTCAGCTCCGTGCACCCGCTCGGAGCTGATTCTTTATTGGATTAAAATATGATATAACGATAGTATCTGTCTACGGTAGGACTTCCGCAGAAGGGAGATCTCAGCTGGTGCTGAAGCAGTGCACTTTCATAAGTACCGGATAGGACAAGGAGCGCGAGATGCTTCAGACTGCGTTTGTGGCGTTGGGCATGATTGCCTTCGTTGTTGCACTAACTGGCATTGGTGTGTGGCTCGTGACTTGGAAGCCGAAACAAGGTACCTCGATCATCAAAAGAGGCGTGACCCATACCACCTATCTCAGCGAACCAACCAACGAACCGGGAGAACGACCCCGCCGGATTCCAGCACCCCGGGAGCCCAGGCGACGGAAAGGAGATCCACGTGCTTGACAGCATCATTGGCGTGGTGGTGGCTGCATGGTTGGTTCACCGCCTCGCACGTATGAAGGAGAAGGCGCGGCTGAAGCAGCTACCCGATCCAAAACCAGACGTGCCTGACGATGTAGCCAACAAACCGGTGCGTCGTCGCGCCCCCAAGTATCGTAATGAATTCGGTCCGTTCGATGACGAAGAGATCGCGCGCAACAGCGTGCCTTTCTGCCTGGAAGACAAGACACAATGAAGCGCCGACCCGTCACCCCCAACAGCTCCGTGCTAGACCAAGTGCGGAGCTAATTCTTTATATATTTTTCAGACTTATTTCTTGACGTAAAACGAAGCCCATCGGAAGCGACGATCCGATGGGCACTTGGGTTATTGGGCATGGCATCTGCTTTCGATACCTAGATTGACCACGTTTCCTCCGTGGAAACCTCCTCAACCCTCACCCAGAAGAAGTTGTCGACGCCATCCTTACCGAAGTCGGATTCGAGCTCAGCATGCTTCTGGCAGAACGGATGAATGCCAGTGAATTGGGTATGTCGCTCCCAGACAGCAGTGTCTGGGCAAAACATGCATTGGGTCTGTTTCTGACCCGCTGGGTCATGCGTGTCTCGTAGCGCCGCCAGTTCTGCCTTGGCACGGCACAATTGCTCGGTTAGATCGACGATCACCGCCGCCGCACCAAGCATGTAAGAAGAACGTCGTGCGTCGTGTTGGTCATGATCGCACAGGATTGATCGGATGACTTGGGTAGCATCGAGACCGACAACTCCACCGTCAACCATCTCGGATAGACTGCGATATAGCACTGCGTACATGCTCTCTGCCTTGTACGGGCATAGCACCGTTGTGCAGGCGGGACGGGCATAGACCAGAAGCCACTTTTGCGGATGATCGTTCAGGTATTGCTTGATCAGCCTAAGGACTTCGGTGTCCATCTCGACGCGCAAGAAGCTTGCTAACATCCATGGGTCATCTGCATTATCAAGCGCAGTCCGATAGTCCGGCTTCCCCGTGATCGCTTGGCAGACTTGCTGTGAATGTATGCTGCCTTTACGAGCAAGGTATTCCACTAGCTCAGGCAACTGCGTGAACAACGTTTTCATTGCCTGAAAACGCTCGTCCAACACCTGGTCTGTCATATCCGTATGTCCTTTCGGGTGGCGTACGATAGTGTCAGAGGTATGTTAACGAACGATCGTTGAAAAACAGCGTAAGTATATCATAATTACACATATTGATCAAAATATCATTGTGTCAAAACCATTTATCTTTGCTATTGTATGGTCAACATATCTTGTATCTGCTGCCAGCTATAAGTCAGCAGCAAAAAGGAGAGGCGGATACTCGACTGCATCACTAGCATGGTGGTGGCTGCGCCGACCCGTCACCCCCAACAGCTCCGTGCTAGACCAAGTGCGGAGCTAATTCTTTATATAGATTCCGGGTCAAGCCCGGAATGACAAAGATAGAATCGACAATAATCTCTACTTAAAATTGCTGTTGGTGGGGCAGGAGGAGTTATCACTACCTGTCAATCTTTTGGTAATATCGGCAAAGACAAACGACTGTGCGCGCCCGTTTGGGTAAGCATAATAACATTTGGGTAAATAATCCATTTTGGCATCAAAATAGGTATTAAAAATTAACCGAAACACATTAACCGAATCGGCGCTGGTTTGAATTTGGGCCGCAGAAGCTTTTGGAATGTGATATGCGGCTAAAACTCCATATTTCATTTGCAAATCTGCATCCGACCAGTTGCGCATATCACTTGCCGATAACTCCTCTTCAATCGCTTGCCCGTTTAGCTGACCGTTCATTTGCATCGGATACGCACCTTCATCTGCTTGCAGAACAATAATCGCTTGATTGCTACTTGATTTATTGATCTGATCGATCACGGTCTTCATCTGACTATTGATGAATTTAATTTGGTCGGTATATTTTGTTTTGATCGGCTTTCCCACGCTGTCACTGGTGGGGTTGGTGGAATACGATCCATCGGCGTTAAACAAATAGGGCTCATGGGGGATTAAAAAGTGCGCAAAGATTACTCGTCCGCCCGCAGACTGGCTGGCAAAATCTTTGAGGTGTTGGATTTTATATAATGTTGCGTCTGCTTCGCTAATTTGGCTGTAACCAAGTACAGAAAAATGGCCAATATTTAGTCCGCGAGAGACAATTTGCCCAATCCACGAGTTAGTTAAATGGTTTTTGGCAAAATCATTCAGGGTAAAAGTATGATTTAGTATGATAAGTTGGCCGTCGGGTTGGTGATTCTGATCTGCAAGCGGTGCTTGATTACTGGCTTCATACCAGCTGCCTAGTTGGATAAATTTGTATCCCGCACTTTTGAGCGATTGAATAACCGAGCTGTATCTAATTGAATCGTGAAACGGCTCTAAAGTTTGTTCAGATGCACCGCCGAACTTTTGCACGATATCGGATTGATAGTTGGCATTCATCGTTGATGAAATAGACATCGTAGTAAAAGGATAGTTGCTATGCGCGTCATTGTTTACTGTGAAGCCGTTTTTATCCAAATAATTCAAGAAATCCCCGTTATCAAAATTGAATTGGGTTTTGAGCACGTTTTGATTGGCGTATCTGTCTAGAACGATGTAATAAATATCTGGTTTATTTGTCGTATTTAAATTTGCCGAAAGGGTTGGTGGGCGATAGCTAAATTGCGCCCATTCTGCAATGACAATTTTAATGACCAACATGGATTGAACAATAAAGATGGTAATTACGGTAATTATTACGGAACGATACCATATTACCAATTCCCATTTTTGGTTGCGGAAGTATGCAATGAGGCGGTGCGAGAAATACATGATGATTGCAATTACCAGTATCAGAAAAAACAGGTACTGAAAAAACGAAACACCAGTGGAATAACTAGCAAACGGGGTGATTGTTTTGATTAATGTGCCAGCCGCATTTAATCGATTAGCAAATTGGTGCGTCAAGAACAAAATGGTAAATCCGCCTGTTAGCACCCCAATTAAGTTGTTTTGTTTGTATTGGCGCCAGAAAATTGCACCAACCACCAGCGCGGTTATTGAATTCAAAATAATCGGCAGAACCAAATCAGCTGCGGTTACCTGATATCGATTAGATAGCCAGTTTGAAATTAACGGAAAAGAAGAAATCGCAAACAAAATCAAGCAATACCAAAAATAGTACAAATTTTTCTTAAATTTGAGCTTGGAAAAATTATCCATCATTTTGAGATTCACGGTGTTTAGTCTTTGTTTTTACGCAGATAGTGCTTAATTTTGGTGACAAAACGCCCGCCAAACGAACGTAGAGCGTACCCGGCGCCAAAGATTACTCCAATAGTAACTTGAATTGCATAACTACCGGTGCCGGCATCAATATATGCGTGCGCGCTGTGAAGCGGTGTGATGATTAAAAATGCCGCAATCCAAACTGCCAAGCTCGCTCTAAATTTATATTCTAGATTAATAACAATCCACCTTCCGTTTTGGCTGCCTACCTAATTACACTGATTTTGCCTGATAATAAACTGAAAACAACTAGTTCACTCTAGCGGGTTTTTTGACATTACAATGATATCAAAAAATTGAATAGAAGCAAATTTACTTAATAAATGGGGCAAGGGTACTAGCCGAACTGGACAGTGGTGAGAGAACATTTCCTAAAATGGCGACAATTAGGGCAATAATTGCTACCGCAGCCACAATGCGTTGGCTGGCAGTGATTTGTTGTCTAAGGGACCGCATCTCCAAATAGATACCATAGAACGTCAGACAAAGATTAAGCACCGCCGCCAAAACCACCCAGTTCCACACCATAGACCAATCAATGGAATGCGAATGGCTGGTGGTGTACTTAATAAGTAAACTCATCCAGGTGATTAGCGTAACAAAATAAATTAGCGATAAATAAAAAATTGTTTTACCAAAATGCCTAGGTGAATGTAGGATGCGCACAACGTGATTTTGATCGTCTAAGTAATGTTCAAAACCTAATCGAAACCAATCTTGTTCTTGCTCGGTCAGATCACGTAGATCTTCTACCGATCTAAATTGGCCGGTGTGTTGGTAGATACGCAAAATTCCGGCTTTGGTGCCGCCATCGGCCTTTAAAGCCATAACCTTATTTTTGATTTGATGGGTAACGGTGTGCATACTTCTATTTAATCACATTCTGGGTTGACAGTACAATTGCGATAATTTGAAATTTGAAATTTTTAATTACGGGATGGGATTCTTTTTTAAGATTTCTCTCTCCGAGCCGTAGGCTCCAGCCCGTAGGACTTACGCCCGGAGGGTCTACGAGCCGGAGGCCAACACGCTCGAATCGACATTCTCGCAGAGTCGAAATGACAGAATAATATGACACTCTCAGTTTTCCGTCTTCCGTCCTCTGTCATCTGATTTATTCCATCGCGTTAATTACATCTGCTAGGGAGATTGTCGCCCGGCCGACTACTGTGTCTGCGGCACCGTAAAAAATTTGTAAAATGTCAGGGTTTAAGTGGTCTTGAATTACGCCGGTAGGAAACACGACGTATGGGGCAAATCCGGTGGTTTCAAACGATTCAAACGGTGCCATAATGGCCGATTTTGTTCTGGCAATCACTTTCGACGGGTCGTCTAGGTCTGACAAAAAGGCGCCGGCGGAATACACTCCAATTGAGTCTGAATCATCTACTTTTTCTACTCCATGATAGATATTAAGCCAACCGTGCTTGGTTTTAAGCGGTGGACATCCTGGGCCAAGTTTATTCGAATCAAATCCCACCTCTGGACTGGTTAGCACGTGCTGATATTCTCCCCAATGAATTAGATCGGTAGAATATGCCAATAGCAAATTAGAATGATGCAGCCGAGTATGGCTGGATGGCCGAGTGTACGCGGCGAATTTACCGTCAATTTGCTCAGGGAACAGCACTACGTCTTTGGTTTCTAAATCAAAAATTATGCCTAACCGCTTAAAATCGACGAAATCTTTGGTAGACATTAACGAGGTGCAAATGCCGCATTTTTTTGAGACTGAAACGTAGGTGATATAAAACGTATCATCAATTTTTGAGATGCGTGGGTCTTCTACACCGTATTCCTCATACTCATTTATGGGCTGTAGCGCGGATGGCGAAGAAACCTTAATTATTTCTTGTCCGCTTTGGTTTAACTCAATTAATGCAAGCCTTGAAATAAAGTTTAGCCTTACCAGCCCATTGTCTGAAGCTACCTTTCGCGGGTCATGGTTTTCATCGTCAGTTCTAAAACAATCTACCTCTAGATTGACTTTGGAGAGCTCGCTAAACACCATTCGGGGCGAGCAAGTCTGATTTCGCTCAACGTTTTTTACTGCCTCGGCCACTCTAGCAAGCATAATTACTTTTTGATTGTAGCGAGTAACCCCGGGGTTAAAAACTCCGATTACTTTTAATCGCTCGTCTGATGGTTTTAGATCTTTAGGACTCAGTACTAATTCACTTTTGCGTTCGAGCATTTTCCCCTCTAATGTTAATCATAAACCTAAATTAGAATAATGATATTAAATTTAAGCTAACCGTGATTCGCGTGAATAAAACCAGTGTTTGGCAAATTCATTAACAAACACGTTTAAGACAAGCACTACAATCATAAATAGCCAAAACCCAATTGGCAAGACGTTAAATTCGAACATTTTCCCCAGTGGGCTCTGACTGATAATAATGGCAAACATAACGATTGCCGAAGCAGATACCTTAACCCAAATTGACGGCTTGCTCTTAAAGAACGGTATAATCTTAGTTCTAAGTACAATCATTACCATTGCTTGAGTGGCAAGCGACTCAATAAACCATCCGGATCTAAACGATCCTACGCTGGAATGAAAAATATACAGCAGGCCAACAAATGTAAGAATATCAAAAATTGAACTGACCGGGCCAAAAATAAAAATAAATCGTTTAATTTGATTTATATCCCACTTTAATGGTTTGGCTGTTTCCGAATTATCTACATTGTCGGTGGGTAAGCTTAACTGGGAGACGTCGTAGATTAGGTTGTTTAAAATGATTTGAATTGGCAGCATGGGGATAAATGGGAGGAAGAATGATGCCACACTCATTGAAATCATGTTGCCAAAATTGGAGCCAAAGTTCATAAAGATGTATTTGGTGGTGTTGATGAACACTTTGCGTCCGTCTTTTACGCCTTCAAGCAGTACTTCTAGTGATTTGTGCATTAAAATGAGATCAGCGGACTCCTTGGCTACATCGGTGGCGTTTTCAACAGATATCCCGACATCGGCTTGTTTGAGCGACGAAGCGTCGTTCACACCGTCTCCAAGGTAACCAACCACCATCCCGCTGCGCTGTAAGGTGCTAATGACTAATTTTTTTTGATCCGGCGTAAGCTTGGCAAAAATGGTGTTAGCTTTTATTTTTTCCACCAGCTTTTCTTCAGATAAGTGAAGTAGATCGTCTCCAATACAAACCCCGGAAACGGCCAAATCCAGATCTTTACATACCTTCATTGTAACTTCGGGGTTGTCTCCGGTTAATATTTTGAGTCCGATACCTGATGCGGCTAATTGTTTAAGCGATCTTTTTGCTGATTGCTTGGGTGGATCTTGAAATGCGGTAAGTCCTAAGAAAATCAAATCTTTTTCATCGGTTTTTGAATAAGTAGCGTGCTGATTTTTAGCTTTTAATTCGCGATACGACACCGCCAATACCCTAAAACCATCTTTGCTTAGCTCAGACAGGCGGTCAGAAATTTTTTGCCTACTACGCGTGGTAAGTGGTTTAACCACTCCATCGTGTTCGTAAAAATCAAGCTCAGGCAACATTTCTTCTAATGCACCTTTGCATATTAGTATTGTTTTGCCATCTTTTTTCAGTACCACCGATAAGCGTTTGCGCACAAAATCAAACGGAATCTCATCAATTTTTTGCCACGCGTCTCTGACCTCATGATGTTTTAATATCGCTTCTTCCAGTGGCCCGCGGATGTTTGATTGATGAGTGCAGTTAGCATGAGCGAATTGCAACACTTTACGGTCGGTTTTGAAGTCAAAATTCTCGTATTTTTCTAAGATGATTTTATTTTCCGTCAGCGTGCCGGTTTTATCGGTACACAACATATTCATACTGCCTAGGTTATGAATCGAAGGCAAATGTTTGACAATCACCCCTTTTCTAGACATTTTTAGCGCCCCTTCGGCTAGGTTTACGGTCATAATCATCGGCAAAAGTTCCGGGGTGATGCCAATAGCCAAAGCAAGGGCAAAAAGAAAAGAATCGATCAGCTGATGTCCGCTAAAACTGTTGATCAAGAAGACCACCAGCACCAAGCAAATGGCAATTTTCATTACCAAATAGCCGAATTGCCGAATACCGCGTTCAAAATTGGTTTCGGGGCTGGCATTGGCCAGATCGGTGGCGATTTTGCCGTATCGAGTATCTTTGCCGATGGTTTCTACCACCGCAAAGCCTTCGCCATTTACCACCAATGTGCCCATGTACGCAAGCTGACCCATGGTTTTTTCTTGTGGAAACGACTCGCCGGTTAACGTTGATTCATCAATGTGCAAATCTTTAATTGAGATAATTTTAACATCGGCCGGGATAACGCTACCGCTCTCAACAGAAATCAAATCTCCCACCGTGATCTCTTTTGAGGGGATTTCGGTTAGCATCCCGTTGCGCATTACATCGGTTTTGACCTCAACTTGTCGTTTTAATCGCTCCGCCGCTTTCTCACTGCGATGTTCAAGATAGACGTCTAATGACACGCTGATCAAAATCATAATCAATATCATTACAAAATCTAACATTGAACCGGTTAGCATCGAGAAAAATGAGGCGAATAGTAGCAAGATGATTAACGGATTGGTAAATTTTTCCAAAAAACTGATTAAGAGGGTACGGCGAGTTTGGGTGACGACGCTGTTTGGGCCGTATTTTGCTTGACGACGTCTTACAGCATCCGCGGTTAGCCCGTTTGGTGATGAGTAAAGACGGTTTAAAAGCGCGGTTTGTTTTGAATTAAAATTAATAGCATCCATACCATTTCATTTTAGCAACTAAAATGAAAAAGCACTAAGCACTAAATTCTAAGCACGAAACTTTCTGAGCTGTCATTTCGACCCTACGAGCCTTGTCGAGCTGTTGGCTCCGCCCGTAGGCTACGCCCGGAGGGAGAAATGTAATATAAGATTTTGAAATTTGATAATCGCGAGCAAATTGCGAGTGATTTCGATGCGAAGCATCTAATTTTTAATGATGGAAAGGATTTTTTCTCTGATCACAATTGGTCTGATTGGATTGATTGGCTTAATTGGAAGCTCCCTTCTCCTCTAGAGGAGAAGGTGGGACGCTAAGCGTCCCTCAACCCCGCTTAGCGGGGTGCCCGGAGGGCGGATGAGGAGGAATATTAGACATTTGAGCTTAAAAATTTTATAGTAAGATCATGACCGAAAACACCATTGCCAAAAATAAGCGCGGATTGTTTGATTACGAAATCACCGAGCATTTTGAAGCGGGGATTGCGTTAACCGGGGGTGAAATTAAATCTATTCGTGCCAAGCGCGCTGATATTTCTGCGGCATACGCTAGAGTTTTGCGTGGAGAAGTTTGGTTAATTAATATGAATTTATCGCTAAATGGTTTGGAGAATCCCACGCGCACCCGGAAATTGTTATTACATAAATCCGAAATCAACCGACTAATTGGACTGGTAGAACAAAAAGGATATGCCCTTATTCCTTTATATCTATACTTTAAGCGTGGTAAAGCCAAAATAGACATTGGTGTTGGGCGGGGGCGTAAAAAATATGATAAGCGCGAACTAATCAAAAAACGCGACATCGCCAAAGAACAACGGCAAGTAACCAGCCTTAAAAAGGTTTGACGACTGATCACAAAACTGATATATTATAGCTACAAACTGGTCGCAAGGGAGACGCGCGATGCAGGTGGATTTGATTGAGGCGCTGAACAAGATTCTACCGAGCGGATACGTTGCCACCGAAGAAGACGGCAAGGCGGTCATTAGGCAGGTCAGGTGTTCGGAGTGCCGCGAGCAACGTGTCGAGTTCATCTTCAACGAGTCGCAGGCGATGAGGGCTATCGAGGCCGCCATGTGGCTTCGGGGTTCCCTGAAGTTTCGCGCTAAGGCGGCGTAATACAAGCCGAGGGCGACGGAGATTTTTCCGCCGCCCTGATTCTTTATATTTGCCATGTAGTTATTTGTACGTTTATTTTTTGTCAAGATCATAGGCGTGAACATGTTTCACCTCGGGGGTGCAAGAGGGGCTGCTTGAATTATCAGAAAATAGAACTCATAATTATTTTATGAACATTCAAGAGCCAACCATTATTCAATATCGGACAGAAGTATATCCCCGTTTGGTCGAAAAGGGTGTAGAACCGCCAGCGGAAAATAGTTTGAATGAGCAGAAAATGTTCGAAAGATGGTTGCGTGGCTGGAAAAGGTTACATCATGCTGAGTGAATCAATAGGCCACGAAGAATCGATGCTATCAGAGCCAGAGCAAAAAATTCACCTGTCGGTGGCGGAAAAGCTGCAGATTAGCCCAGAAGAAATCAAATTTACTAACTTAGAGGGGTTCATTAAAGGTGATCGATACGCCTATTTTTTTACCAAACAATGCTTTGGGAAAATTGCGAAAGAGCCGAATCACAAACTCCAGCTAGCCCGGGAAGTGTCAAACACATTGCTAGCCCAAGATCTAGGTTTCGACACCACAGGTGTCTCTCTGCCGTATTCTGAAATTGATTCGGAGCACGGGATGGTAGTTTTTGATAAATTATCATCTGAAGATGGCAGTGCATTTGTTAGCTACGAGGATATTTCGGGTTTGAGTGATGAAGAAGCTCAAAAATATGGTTCGCGATCTGCGCAAACTCTAATGTCCCATGGTTTTGCCAAATTGCCGTCGGATGAGGACGCGACTCGATTTTTGCACAGAGGCGCTGAGGGGTGGAGCCAGATGGTTGATTCCCCGGAGTCACTCAAAAACGGGATTGACCAAAGGCGGTCATTTATCGATTATCCCGGGATAGTTGAGAATCTGCAACAAGTCGTCGGTGACTCGGTTGACGTTGCCGAGTTGGCTCGAGAGTTTTCCCGACTCCCGCAACTAATAGACCTATTAATTGAACACTTCCCAAAACAAGATGATGAGTATTTTGTTCACAATGACGCCGGCATTCAAAACATCTTTTTTCGGGCCAACAGCCAAGATGGTCAAGAACCTGACCTGATGATTGATTTCGAAGCTGCATCCGCGACACACTATCCAATTCTAGGTTTGATACGAGACATTCAACAGTATTTCGGAAAGGTGTGGGCAAACCCAGATTTGCAGAAACAATTTATTAAAGGTTGTTTTGACTGGAAAAGCCGTGATAATCCTGATCTTAACGAACCGAATAATAGATATTATCTTTTGAGGGCGGCGATTGAGTTGGGTAGCTTGCATTTTAGTCATTTTCCCTTAAAGCGGGTTGTTCAGCGGGTCGAACAAGATCACGGGCCTGGCGTCGATTCAATAAAATCAGCGATCGATGAGGAACGGGAAATGGATTTGCCGCTATCGTTATTAAAAAATCTCCCTGAAAATTTAAAATATTTGGATGATTTATATCAAAACGAACAATAAAACTGAGTTGAAATCACAGGTGTGAACGTATTTCTCCCCGAGGGTGCAAGAATTTCCGCCGCCCTGATTCTTTCCCCCTATCCTACATCCTCAAAATGTGGTACACTATAAAGGATATTGGAGATCTAAATGTCTAAAAATATAGTCATCACCGGAGCAACCGGAGTAGTTGGAAGTGTGCTTGTTGACGGATTAGCCAACTTTCACGACGTAACTCCGCTAACCCGTTTGCAGTGTGATATGACCAATTTAGAATTGCTGTCGCAGTGCGTGCCTAAGGACACTGACTGTCTGGTTCATTTGGCATGGAAAGACAGCGACATTTACAGCGAAGGCCAATTTGACCCGGATAACATTGTAATGGCGCTAAACGTGCTAGAGGTGGCGGTTCGATACAATATTAAACACGTTGTTTTAGCATCATCGGTTCACGTGCGCGAGTATCGTGGGCACGAAGGAGTTATTTCGGCGTCCGATCACACCATGCCAACCAGTTTATATGGTGCCACTAAAGTTTATCTTGAAGAACTGGGAAAATATTACGCTCGATATCACAATTTACAGGTGACGGCGGTGCGTTTAGGCGGAGTTAACAGAGATGATTCTCCGGTAGGCAAAGACGAACAAGACTATAATCGAATCTATTTATCGCATATCGATTTAATTACCGCTTTTAACGACATCGTCAACGAGCCAAATGTACCGGCATCGTTTTCGATGTTTTATTTGGTTTCAGAAGGTGATAGCACTATCCATCACCGCGATAAGTTTGAGATTAAAGATTAGATAAATATCACGAGCTGTCATCCCCGCCCCGCTGAGCGGGGCAAAGGAACGCTTAGCGTCCCGACATTCTATTCGGGGATCCAGAAAAGAATCTTAGTTTTAGGCTGCCCCGAAGCAAGTTCGGGATGGTTGGCACCAGATTCCCGCCGAAGTTTACCCCGAGCATTGCCTCGGGGCGGGAATGACAATTTAAATTGTCTCTGTTACAATAGTATTATGACAAAGAAACATCGATACGGGGCAAGTGTTGCGGTTGGCTTAATTAAAGGTACCTTGGTTGCTTTAATTATTTCATTTAATGCAATGCCGTTAACCGATATCAACTATACCGAACTAGCACCAATTACCACTTCTCACGCCGCCGGTCTGTCTTCTGAATTTGGAGTAAACGACGCGGTGTCGTCTCTTCAAGGTGATGCTGCCAAATCAACCGCAAACAGTAAAGTAACCGAAGCCGGTTTCGGCTGGATTCGCCACGAATACACCTATTCTGCCAATATGGATTTTACCCCTTACGACGCCGCTTATGCTAAATCGAGTGCGTCTGGTCTAAAAATCTTAGGGTTACTGACCTACCCGGGCGCCGGTACCTCACACGAAACGTGGACAGCTTACGTTAATTTGGTGGTTTCACATTTTGGCAGTGGTGTTGCGGCGTGGGAAATTATGAATGAAGCCGACAACTATCTTTCAGCTGCCGACTACACCACGTATTTAAATGAAGCTAATCCGATTATCAAAGGGATAAATCCATCGGCAAAGATTATTTGTTCAGGGTTAACCTCTCGTATTGAGGCTACAAATTTTTGGGATGGAATTAAAACTGCCGGAGGCTGGGCTGCGTTTGATGATATTGGTTTGCACGTTTATCACTCCGGCAATCCGGAAAAAGTGAACTTTGGCGGGGGTGATTTGGTGGGTGAACTAGACCGGGTGGTAGGAAACATTAACAAAAATGGTGGCGGTAAAGATATCTGGATCACTGAAATTGGCTACCAATCTTCTGCGGAAGGTACCAGTGGCCAAGCTAATTGGCTGGCCAGAACGTTGCTGATGGCAAAGAGCGTTTCTAAGGTAGAGAAGATGTTTATTTATCGTTTGTATGATGAGGGCGATAGCTACGGCTTGCTGACATCTGGTTTTTCTAACAAAGAATCGTTCGAAAAAGTCAAAGAAGTTATCTCTAATGTTTCGGGTTTGGGAACCGGAACTAAATTATCGCCTCAGTCAAAAACCACATTGGATAATTTTGACGCGGTGAGCTCGGCTTGGAAAACCGATGGCACCTCAAACGGTTCGACATCGCTATCGTCATCCGGTGGATACACGGGTAGTGGTATGAAGATATCATACAATTTTACCGCCGATTCTGCGTACGCAGTGGCGGAGCGAAATATGCCAATTGCTGGAACTCCAACAGCGCTGGCTGCTTGGTTTAACGGTGACGATACTAAAAACGTATGGAAATTTAGATTTAAAGATAAAGATGGTGAGACGTTTCAAACAGATTTGGGCAGTATTGCTTCGGGTTGGAGTTACAAGCAGTTTAGTATTGGTACCGACACGGCATGGGTTAGCTGGGGCGGGAATGGTAATATTGATTTTCCTATCTCGTTCAACTCATTTGTAATCGACCGTCAGGGTGGATCGGCCAGCGCCAATGGTACGGTGGATGAATTAATTGCAATTACCGGTAGCTCAGACCTGTACGCATATCAATATAGTTCGACCATTGCTTACTGGAAGGCATCGGGAAGCGATACCGCTACACTATGCGGCGCGTCCAGAACTTTTGGTGAGTCGCCAGCGTACGCTGCCGGGGTAAGTTGTACCGATACTCCCGCCGCGTCAACCAGCCAAGGGGCAAGCAGCACTTCTACATCTACATCTACTTCTACCTCAACCAAGAAAAAATCTACCGCAACCGCGGTGCCGAAAACGCCATTTGACCAAACAAAAACATACGTCAGGTTAGATGGAACGAACATTCCCGCCGATGGGACATCGGTTTATCGTATTGTGGTGGGCATAAAAGATGCCAGCGACAAGTTCTTAACCGATCGTACGCCGGCAATTTTGATGGGTGGTGGTCAGACTACGGTTGGCAAAACCGTGATGGTTGGTCCGGAGTGGTTTACCGAAATCTCATCAACAGAAGTGGGAGATCGCACCGCTACGGTTCAGGTGGATAGTAAAACTATCGCTACGCTTAAATTAACGTATATCGCCGTTGCTCCCACCGCTACTCCGACGCCAAAAATATCTCCACCGGTGCTAGAAACATCAACCGACGAACAGAAAAAGAATGATGATATGAAATTGGCGGTTGGAGCTGGGTCTGGCACAATTCTGCTGATTCTTGCCGGAGTATCAATTTGGCGCCGCCAAGCAATTAAACTGTTTATTACCGCCATATTACACAAGCATAATAGCTTGTAAATTGAGATTAGTATCCCGAGCTGTCATCCCGGGCTCGACCCGGGATCCAGACTATAAAAGATTTTTTATATAGATTCCGGATTAAATCCGGAATGACATTTTTAGAATTTGGTGCTTAGAATTTAGAATTTATTTGTTTTGTGCTATGCTTTAGGCACAAAACAAGGTTGCTATGGCCGATGTAGATGAGATTAAATCTAAGCTAGATATTGTCGAAATTATTGGCGAATATCTAACGCTTAAAAAAAGTGGTATAACCTACAAAGGTTTATGCCCGTTTCATAGTGAAAAAACACCGTCATTTTCGGTAAGCGCCGAGCGTCAATCTTGGCACTGTTTCGGTTGTAATGAGGGTGGAGATGTTATTTCGTTTGTACAAAAAATCGATGGATTATCGTTTGTAGAAGCTTTGTCTAAACTGGCGGCGCGTGTAGGCATCGAAATTTCACCGATGTCCGATAAAGAAAATCAAGAACGCTCTGAAAAAAGTAAGATATTGGAAGTGCTAATAGTTGCATCGAATTTTTATCATCAAATTTTATTAAAATCGCCCGTGGCTAATTTGGCGCGTCAGTATTTGGAAAAACGTGGCATATCAACAGAAATGATTGAAGCTTTTAAGATTGGCTATGCCCCGGACGGTTGGCATAATATTGAAGCAATGCTGACTAAAAAAGGGATTGATTTAGAGTGGGCGGTCAAATCCGGCTTGAGCGTCAAAAAAACCGGTTCAAACAACTTTTACGATCGCTTTCGTGGTCGCATTATGTTCCCGATAGACGATGCCAGTGGTCAAATAATTGGTTTTACCGGCCGTATTCTGCAGGATCAAAATGACGTGGCAAAGTACCTTAATACCTCGGAATCGCCGGCGTTTCGTAAAAGTGAAGCACTTTATGGGATCAGCTTGGCGCGTAAAACTATCCGATCCGAAGACAAAGTGATTGTAGTTGAAGGACAAATGGATGTAATTACCTCACACCAATTTGGGTTTGCTAACACCATCGCCACCTCTGGCACCGCTCTTACCCGCGATCATCTAAAATTACTGAAACGCTACACCAATCAAATTTACTTTGCTTTTGACGCAGATGCGGCGGGGCAAAAAACGTTGTATTCCGCGGCCATTATGGCGTGGGAGGTAGATTTGAATCCTTACGCCGTCACTATACCGTACGGTAAAGACCCGGATGAATGTATTCGTCATAATTTAGCAGACTGGAAGGGGGCGGTTGATGCGGCATTGCCCTGTTTTGATTTTTTCCTTAATCAAGCTTTTGGTGGCAACGCCAATTTAACCGGAGTAGGTAAAAAGGCGATTGTGGCCAAGTTGTCACCATTAATTGCGGCGGTGCAAAACGGGTTGGAGAAAGAAGAATATTTGCATCGATTAGCGGGAAAACTGGGAGTAAGTGAAGCGGTGTTATTAAATGATCAGCAAGCTTCTCGCCCTAACTCGGAAACTGCTATCAAGCCTCAAGCCGTTAAACCCGATGGGCAAGAAGAGCAGTTAATTGGTGTGATGTTGGCGTATTTTGATCTGTTAATTGTTTTGCCGGAGATAATTTTTGATAACAGTTCGCTGCAAAAAGTATTCGATGCCATTAGTAAAGCTAAAAAAAATAATCAAAAGGTAGATGACATATATAAGGAATTGCCGCCGGCATGGAAAAATCGCCTAAATCAGCTGATGATGGAACAGCTGCGTAGTCACGAACAAATGGATCAGCCATCAATTATCATTGAAATTTCAGATCGGTTGGCGCGGTTTGGTGATCGGGAACGCGAAGGCCGAATTCAACAAAATACACAGGCAATTGCCACAGCGCTCAAGAGTGGGGATAAAAAGAAAGCTCAGGCATTGCTAAAATCGATTGAAAATGATATTATAGTTAGTAATGAGAGGTAAGACGGATTTGATAATCGCGAGCATTCTGCGAGTGATTTCGATGCGAAGCATCTAATTTTAAAAAAGTTTCGAATTTTGAATTCGTAATTCGTCTTTAATGCAAATATGACAAAACGCGTAGTAAAATTAAAAACCGAAGAGCCGTTGGATTTTCAAGACCAGCTGGTTGCTCTAATTCGCAAAGGCCGAACTCATGGCTTTGTGACAACTCAAGAAATGTTACAAGCATTTCCGAACATTGAAGATGATATTCCGCAGCTAGACGCACTATTCGATTATTTTTATCGCCGTGGCATCGAAGTCAAAGACACCGCCGCCGGTGGAATTTTGGCGCGCTTGGTTTCTCCGGAACAAATCAAATCACTAGAAGAAGATGACGATTTTGATTCAATCGATCTGCGTGACATTTCCGATGATTCGGTGCGAATGTATTTACGTGAAATCGGACGCATCCCACTATTAACTCCAACCGAAGAAGTTCAGCTAGCCAAAGCAATGTCTAGAGGTGATGAGCTATCTAAAAAACGGTTATCCGAGGCCAACTTGCGTTTGGTGGTGGCAATCGCGAAAAAATACATTGGCCGTGGTTTGCAGCTACTCGATCTAATTCAAGAGGGCAACACCGGTTTAATGCGCGCGGTAGAGAAATTTGACTACAAAAAAGGTTACAAGTTTTCCACTTACGCTACTTGGTGGATTCGCCAAGCCATTACCCGTGCCATCGCCGACCAAGCTCGCACCATCCGTATCCCGGTGCATATGATTGAAACGATCAACAAATTAATTCGGGTACAGCGTCAGCTAGTGCAAGATTTAGGGCGCGAACCGTTGCCGGAAGAAATTGCAGCCGAAATGGGCCTAGAAGTAGATAAAGTTGAGCATATTTTAAAGATTAGCCAAGAAACGGTCTCGCTGGAATCGCCGGTTGGTGAAGAAGAAGACTCAAAGCTGGGCGATTTTTTGGAAGACAAAGAAAGCCTAAGCCCGGAAGAATCAGCCATCTACCAGCTATTGCGTGGGCATGTGGATGAATTTTTGGACACACTAGCTGCGCGCGAGCAAAAAATTCTACGAATGCGATTTGGGCTAAACGAAGATGGTAAAGCGCACACGCTGGAAGAAGTAGGGCAAGAGTTTGGGGTAACGCGTGAACGTATTCGCCAAATTGAAGCAAAATCACTACAAAAACTGAAGAAAAACGAACAATCCGATCGTCTTAAGGACTATTTGAGATAGTAACGAATTTGAAATTTACAATTTGAAATTTGAAATAAATTTCGAAATCACAATGATTAATCTAGCAACGTAGGGGCGGACCTATGTGTCCGCCCACCCTTGTCGTACAAAAAAATCACCGCCCGCTGCGGGGTTGCAGTAGGCGGTTTTGAGCTGATCAGGGCGTGTCGTCAGTCGTTAGGTACTGGTAGGACAGCGGGTCGCGGGAGTAGCCTACTACCATAACTGCTAACCCATGTTGTCCTGAATTGCAATCCGTGATGAACCTGAGCGCGATCTCATGAAGTAGCTGCTGGAGTCGATCCACGTCTGTTGCCGGGATCGGTCCTGCCGAGATGACATGGATCGTCATGACCGAAGGTGTCTGCTGTGGCTCATCGGAGCAGCGAAATGCCCTTGCTGCCCAACACTTGACTGGTCTGGGGTGAACGGCATGACCGATTGTCGTCTCCACTTCCAGCTCCAGTCGGCGGACGTATTCGCTATCAACGTCTGGAGCGATGTCTCCAATCCAGACATACAACATCCCTGTCTCACCTCCCTCAGTGAAGAATGTAGCGACTAGTCCAAATTATACTCTACAATTCTAAAATGTCAATCACTCGGCCATGTCATTCCGGACTTGATCCGGAATCTATGTGGAAAATATTTTCATAGTCTGGATTCCCGTCTTCACGGGAATGACAAAGAGACTATTGCGTCAAGGCAAATGTCGCTGTAATCTAAAGCTGATAACAAAGCTGAACCTTCACATAACATTGATAATATCTCGGTTCATTGGGAGAGACGTAATGAAGACAAAGCCATCATCAACCCGCATTTTCCTGGACCGGCTGGTTCAAGGTGGCGGGCCGGTTCTACTTCCGCGTCCGACGAAACGTATCGTGGCCGCGAGGGACGAGTTGGGTGCAAGGATTGACCGGCAGCTAGACTTGCTGGCCGAGGCTCGTCGGATGTCGTGGGAGGATGCTCGGTTTGACTCGTTGGACTAGTCGATCACCGAATGGGAGGTAATGCAGCAATGAGCGACCAAAAACTAGGGGTTTCGCTCTTTGTCATAACTGATGGAGCGGATAACGACGAGGCGATGAGCGAAATGAAGAAAGTCCCGGGGCTAGAGTTTGAGTTGGTTACCTGTCCGTCGACGATGGACGAACTGTTTGTCTGTCCATTCGTCAAGGACGAGGATGACCGAGGGTACTACGGACCGCGCAGCATCCGGGGCTTTGTCCGGAAACGTCTGGAGCGGGATGACATGAATCTCGAAAAGGAGGTAGTGGCATGACTGAGGAGCAAAAACGGTGGACTATTGGCGCCTACGGGACGGAGGCGGGTGGGAAGCTGATAGCCGATCTAGAGGCCGCAAATACCGATGAGGAGAGACGTCAGGCGATTGGTCGGGCAGAATCGGCGGACGTACGCATCATGAGGCTGAACCGCCCCCAGGACCGTGTTATGACCCCGTTTCCGGGGATCTACGGAACTAAGTGATGACGAACCATCGTCGTCATAACTAGACGCCTTGCGGCGAGACCGCCGGGCGTCTTTCTTTGTTGGAGGATGGTAGATAGAGAATGGGAAATGGAATCCATTGCGAGATCTCTAGATATCCTTAATAATCTTTTACATAGATTCCGGATACTCCTCACTGCCTTGCGGCTGGAGTCGTTAGTTCTTAGCAGAACAATCAAGCCCGGAATGACACCAAGAAAGCATGGGTTCTGGGTCATCCGCCAGCTGGCGGACCGGAATGACAGTCACTCACGGTTTTCTATTGACTTTGATATAAAAATATGATATAAAGTATTCACTAAGATCTTGAATAACCGAGAGAGGGGGATAACTAATGGCCGTACCACAGATTTGCGCACGGGTTGTGCGTAACTCCAGCCATCGTGGCGCCGGTTTGCCCGGTGAAGACCAGGTGCCTCAAGTAATCCAGAAACTTCTGGAGAGCTTTGCTGCAATTGTGGCACCGGTTTGCGCAGACCCGTTTGGTGATGCCGATCTGACGATCGACGCCAGTTTCTGCAGGAAGAAGCAGGGGTCTAGGGCAGATCGAGGAGTGAAGATTGTCGGTAAGGGGCTCGATAAGAACAAGCGGTTCAAGTTGATGTTCCAGCCTGGAGGCACAGACACGTGCATGCAGTGGTGGGTCGATTTCCCGGCCAGCTGCTGCGCATTGGACAAGAATCACATTGACCGCGTTCTGCTCATGGCGTGTGAGTGCGCCAACGAGATGTTTCTGGCCGAAGACCAGAAGCGCGCCAGTCACCACGAGGAGATGATCGTCGAAAGGCGTGAAGCTGTCAGGCAGCTACTTGCTGCCAAGGAGGATGAGGAAGTGAGGAGGAATGCTAAGGCGGAGTTCGACAGGGTGTGGTTCCACGGGCTGATCGACTCCACCGATGGCCACGTGGTTCGGATTCTGGGGTACATCTCGAGTATGTGCAGCAACGGGGCATTTCTTGCGACCCAGGCCTGCACAGAGGGGGTTCGGACTGAGTTCCAGTCCTTGTCGTATCTCGATGCCGAGACGGCGCTGTCGATGTTGGCGGATGCCAAGCTGCTTGAAGCCGTGGCTGAGGGGATGCCACCAGCGGTCATCGGCTACAAGCTGACCGATGAAGGGAAGGTGTTAGTCCCGCCACCGGCAGTTCCCGAGTTACCCGCATCGCCTACCCCGGCAAGGCCGAACAAGGGCATCGTCAGCAAGTACTTCGTCCAGGGCACCGACGAGTACGGCTGGATGCTGCTCGTTCTCGAAGAGATCGCGAAGAAGGCTACTCACGCGGACGGTACCCAAGCGGGCGACGCCGGGAAGGTTGTTTCCGGACAGCTTGGACTGTCGGATGGAGCTACCGGCAGTTTCCTTCGGGTTGCGATCCAGAACGGACTGCTGGAGAAGACCGAGGCGTTGTCCCACATTCGGTATCACTGCCGACTGTCGGAAAAGGCAAAGGCAGAGATTGCGGCGCTAACCACGAAGACCCAGCCCGACCTGCCGCCGCAGCCCGAACCGATGCCGGACACACCGGCACCGGTTGAGCCCGAACCGACCCCGGTTTCTGAGCCCGTGAATGTGCTGGCGCTGCTCGGGCAGCATCCGATCACCGCTGGCGAGGGGCTGTCGCGAATGCTGTGTACGCTCGGCTATGCCCGCGTCTATGGCGAGGCAGTTGCCGAGTATGCGCAGATTGAACAGGACAGGCTCGCGGGTGTTGACAAGGTGGCCCAGGCATCAAACGCCGGCGACTTGGAAGCACTTAAGTTGGCCACCACTGATCTGCTCAAGATCGCGTCGGAGACTCGAAAGGCTCCGAACGATCCCAAGATGGAGTTGCTCCTCGGGCGGCTGCTACAGGTGATCGCGTTGACCGAGGTGGAGCAGAAGTCCGCCAGCTAATCCAGCCCATACCCAGCCCAAAGGCCCCGGCGCGCAATGCGTCGGGGCCTATTCTTTTAATAATTAGTGGGGGATTTCGAGCCAGACTGCCGGTTCGTCTCCAACTGTCCAGCCATCATGGCCGGGAGGGATAATCCCAATTTCACCCGGGCCAAACTCTACCTCATCTCCATCGGACATTCTTGATGCAATTCTACCTGAAATAATATAGAGCAAATGATGTTTTTGGCAGCTTTTGCCGCCAACCACCGGTTTTGAATGTTTTGACCATTGCCAACCTGGTTCAGCGGTAACGCGTTGAAATTCGTGATCAATTAACGTTGCCGTTTCAACCCTGGTTTTTTCCGGTGTCACATTTTCGTTTGACTCTGTGAATGATTTATTGACGATATTCGCCATATTCCTCCTTTATTTTTGTGATAGTTTTATGACATAAGGTAGTTACTAAAAAAAGACCGTTGATGGTCTTATTTTTTTAATCAGATAAAAGTTAGGGCGCCTCCGCGATGTTCTGCGGAAACGCCCTGCGATGGAATGCTATGAGCCGCGCGGGATCGGATCTGGCTCAGGCTCGGGTGTTACCGCGAGCAAGTGAGTCAGGCCGTAATCTGCCGCGATCTTTTCCAGCGGCAACTTGGCCTTGGTGGCCCAGCGCCGCGCTGCGGTCAGCCGCTGTCCCAGCGAGTACGACCCGATCTGGACTCGTCCGTTCCGGGTCTCGACTGACTGGTAGGCCGGGTATTGTTCGCCCGGTGTGATGCGACGATACATCTTTGCCGGCAGCATCGACTTGAGCCAGTTCCGCGCCATCGCGTAGTACCCCACCTGCACCGCCTCCATCACTTCGGGAGGTACTTGGTGTCCGCGATACCAGCGGTCAACCACGTGGCTGATGTCCCCCCAAGTTGCCAACTGGCGCAACTCGTCGAGAGTTGGTCTGCGTGCCATGGTTTCCTCCTATTTACCATGTAGATAAACACAGCGATCTGCACACCCAAACGGATATACACAACGCTGTGCTTATAAATATGTTATTAAATTACAAAACAACAGTATTATATCATACTGTTGCGTAATAGTCAATAGTGAATTTCGTCAAATTCAAAATAAAAAGTTAGGGCGCCTCCGCGATGTTCTGCGGAAACGCCCTAGTTGGCATCACGTGCGAAAGCATGGTACGGGAAAGTGGGCGCAGGCGACGATGATGAGCCACAGAGCCCCAATCGCGATGTGCCCAGTGGCTATCGAAGCAACGCCTGCGACGAGAGCCACGATCAGGCCACCGACATATCGGCTTCTTGACGCCATCATCTCAGCCATTGTTCGCCGAACCGCCACGCCATTCACATTCTTGAGCTGCCCTTCCACCGCAACTGACATGATGAGCAGCGCTGCAATGGCAACCCACCAACTCCACGCCCACCCTATCAGCACATACGACCCAAGGACAAGAAGTGACCGGCTCCAATATTGGACCCGCTGCCTGTCCTCAGGCACCTGCTTCATGACCATCATGGAAAACTCCCGTGAAGAGCTGTGATAGATAATATTATAGCGTATTGTTCAAATATGTCAATAAAAACAAATTTTTTGTACGAATATACGTTTGATATTTTATCCGAGTTCGTTTTTGATAGTTTTCCGTGGCATTACAACCTGGTTAATTTTAAATTATAATAAAAACAAATGACAAAAATTCACCTCAAAAACAGTTGGATAATAAAAGCTCCCAGAGAATCTATTTATAAAATAGTGACTGATTTTGAAAATTTGCCAAAGAATTTTCCGCAGGTTGCACATTCGGTGAAAATTGTCAGCAAAGATGGCAACAACTTACTTATTCACGCAGAAGCAAAATCTTTTGGTACTCCTCCAATTTCGGTAACTATGAAAACAACACTTGTTCCGGGAAAAGGATATATCTCGGACAACATTAACCCTGTATTCAAAGCCACCGGGCACGAAGAGTTTTTAATGGAAGATGTCGAAAACGGCACCAGAATTAATTATTCTTATAATTATGATCTTTCAAAAGCCAATATCATTTTGCGTATTTTCGCAAAGCCATTATTTGGTTGGTTTTCTATGTGGTATTGGGAGCGAGTGTATATAAATAAAATCAAAATCATACTGGGCTGCAGCTGATTGATAGTCACGTCTGGCATGTTGCGAGATAGCGGCAAAAATGCTATTATGTGGATAGAAAATCATTTATTCCCCGGTAGCGCAGCGGTAGCGCAGCTCGCTGTTAACGAGTTGGTCGTCAGTTCGAATCTGACCCGGGGAGCCAATAATAAGTTTTGAGAAAAGCCACAATAGCTGGCTTTTTAATTTATGGGCAATCAAAGTGAATTTTGCTAAAGTGGTAATATAGGGGGAAACGGGATCATGTACAATGTGAGGTATTTGGCCCAATGTGAAGAATCTCGCAGACACCTGCTTGGTGTTGGAGGGGCGTCGTCTTCAGCTGACTCCGCGGGGCGTTTGCCGGTGCCGCCTGTTGTGATTCTTCCGTGCCGTATCGATACCAACGGCGAGTGGATTCCTGCCAAAGGTACTGAAACTAACGAGGGTTAGTGAACACAGCGGTACAGCCTAAGGCGTTTCGCAATTCACCGCGAAGCGCCTAAACTTTTTCAAAAATAACTTATTATTTTATTTTTCTAAAAAATCAGCCTGTTGCAGCTGATTTTTTAGTTGACTCGCCCGGGACTTATTTAATCAGTCCGGCCAAGTGCAGAAAGTACAGGAACAATCCTAACGGGATAATAAACAGCGCCCAGCTTAGGCCTAAACCAACCGGTGAGCCCCATTCATCCCAGTGCGATCTGCGCCACAACGGAAATTTATCTTCCTGAACGCTTTTCAGCACATTTTCTTCGACGTCTCGCGCAAATTTTTGCGATTCTGTTTTGTCCATTTTATTCTCCAAAACATTGATTTTTGACGACTATCAATTCGACCGATCCGTCCGCCATCCGCCAGCTGGCGGAGTTGGAGCGAATAAGAGATAGCTTAGGGCTCTTGATTTTTGTAATCGGACTCCTTTTAATGTACCCCAAGAGCAGGACAGGAGTATATTCCGAATTGGTTAAATTATATGTGGTTTTCCCGTGTAGTGCAAATGGTCTTGTTATATTTGTAACTAATTACGTCTCCATCTAACTGGAGAGAAAATGACACCAAAAGAACAAATTGATAATCTGATATCAGAAACCGACGGGTGGCGCGGGGAAACTCTTGCAAATATTCGTAGAATTATATTAGGAGCGGATCCCGAAATAATTGAAGAATGGAAGTGGATGGGCACGCCGGTTTGGTCTAAACGTGGCATAGTCTGCATTGCCAACGCGTTCAAGGATAAAGTTAAAATGACATTTCACCAAGGCGCCCATCTTCCTGACCCACACCATCTTTTTAACAACGGTCTTGATGGAAATAAGTGGCGCACGATTGACTATTTTGAAGGTGATAAAATCAAAGAATCCGAGCTAAAAGAGCTAGTCCGAGCTGCTGTGGACTACAACTTGGTCAAATAATAAGAGAAGATAATTACCGCTATTTCACAAAAGCTTGGCGGAGGATGGTTTTGAGCTTGTCCGGCGCGGCACTTTCATTAAACCGAGTAGCACTCAATTATCACCGATGTGAAAGTAAATAAAGTGGTAGCAGAAGGAATATTAAATCGAAGATAAGAGGGAGAGCTACAGTGACCCCCTTTTCATTTATTGTGGTTGGGATTTGCTTTATTAAAGAATTAGCTTGCATCGCAATTTTGATATAAACAATCATTGTATATACAAAGATAATGGGGATTGCGATGAGAAATAATAATAATATTGCATCAATTGCGTATTTTAATATCGGCGGACTTGTTGGTATGTTCTGATAAATATTTTGTGCGCGATCATCCATAATGACCGACAACAAAACCCAATAGACTGACAATATCAGCGACGACCAAGTAAATTTTGACGCAAATTTGCTTAACATAATCGTATTATACCAGTATTTGCATTGGATCCCGAATGGCTAAAATCAGGATCTGTCCCCTAAACTATTTCACAAAAGCTTGGCGGAGGATGGTTTTGAGCTTGTCTGGTGCGGTTTTACGCATATCCGACAGGTAGATTTCATGATGTTTCTGCTTCATGCCATCAAACTTTCCACCTGCTTCTTTTATATAGTCGTGGATTTTTTGGATATTTGGCCCTTCGGCGGCAAACGGGCCAATGTGCATCAGCTGTGCCGATTTGCCCTCTTCAAACGATTCAAAGCGCACTTTATCAATGAATGCTGGGTGCTTTTTGGCTTTTACGCTCTCTAGCGCTTTTTCAAACAGGTCTTTGGTTACAAATTCGGGTTGCATTATCATTAACGTCCAGAACCAGTTATCTTTTTTACCGGTGGCAAAATCACTCAGATCACTTGACCACCACAGCCCTTCAAGTGGCATTACCCCATAATCTTTGCCTAGATTTTTTTTGATATCAAATTTTATCGTATATGCCACCGGGTACAACGCTTCTATGGCATTTACAAATTCCTTTGATGTATTTGGATCACCCTTACCATCTACCATTAAAAAGTTCATTTTTGGCACCAAAACTTCGGCAATTACGTTGGTTTTAGGATTGTATAAATCCTTCAAATTCTTTTTTAGATCAATTTTGTTCATTTCTCTCCTTAACTCATCATTTTTTGTCGTTAGATTGAGCTGAGTTATCAGTATTATTATTGATGGTGTACTGATTCGAGCCTAATTTCCACGTTACTATTCCCGGTGATTTACCTGATCCGGCTAGCACATCCACGGCTGCGTGGGTAAATTTATGGCTTCTGACTTCCATTGGGAAGCGAATGTTGATTGTTTGCCCCATTTCTAGGCCCATTTTGTTAAGCGGGTATGCTCCCATAATATAATCAGTGCCACCTCCCCCATAGACCTTACTGTCTCTGTCTTGATGGGTGTAGCGCGCATTCTCTGGCCATTCAATGCCGGTGGCGCCGTAAGAATAGTAGGTGTTTAACGCCGGAATGCCAATAATCGCAACGTAACCAAAATCTGCTGCCATGCCTAGATATTCCTTACCCTGGTCGTCGGTAATCTCGGCTTTGGCTGCAATGGCGACAATATTATCACCGTTTACTTTTTGGCTGGTTTTTGGAATTGTACCAAAAAATGTCGTCTTGATATAAAGATATTGATCATCTGCACCTACCGATACCGATTTTATGTCAAAATAATCCAGCCGATACGGTGAAGGATTGTCTTCGGCGTTTAGTTCTTCTTTGTTCGAGCTCATTATCACAAAATCGTCTCGCTCATCATTTATACTAATGCCGTTGGCAAGCGCGTTTTCGGCGTTAGTAACCATAGTAGTACTCATTTTCATCCAGATGTAATAGTAGCAATACAGAAAAATCAAAACGCCAACGACCAGTATTGCAAAAGCTAGTAAAACCCATCTAAGATATCGCCAAATCGGTTTTTTGTTTTGATTTTGATCGTTCGTATTTTCCTCCAGCGTTTTATCCATCGTAAAATCATTATTGCGCGTAACTACCGCTACAGATATATGGAGAGTTTGCCTTCAAATCCACCGGTTCACCATTTACTTCGGTCCCGCTCCAGTCGCTGTTTGCCCAAAGAGTGTTAATTGCTGATAAGGCGCTGCTAGCAAAATATGATAAAGGACAAAGGCAAGTTGTGACGCCGGGATGGTTTGCCGGGTCTTCTGATTGGTTGCCGAATTGCCAGTGGATCATTTTGTAATTTGGCTGGTCAACGTTGTTTGCATCGTGGTATGCATAACCAACTGAATCACCAACCTTAACTGAATCACCAACCTTTAGTCCGCTTCTTATGCTACCCATTTCGGTATAATCAACGCCATATGTTCCGCTCCTGGTTAGCACATCCCACGCGCCAGCATGGGATGTGTTGGCGTTTATGGCCGTAACCACCCCGTCCATTGAGGCGATAATGCCAACATTTCCCGGAGTATCTAACCAGATAAAATCAATGCCATGATGTCCGGTAGGATTTTGTGGTTTGGGGTGAAAAACCGTTTCGCCCATTGGAGATAGTCTGTCCGGGCTGGTTCCGGAGTAAGGTAGATATAAGACCGGTCTTGTTTGGGTTTGGCTACTTGGGGAACTGGAAGCTACTTCATTTGATGAGCTGGATGAACTGGAAGAGTTGTTATTTGATGAAGTAGTAGATTCT
Organism: Patescibacteria group bacterium; assembly: GCA_041660565.1. NCBI lineage: Bacteria > Patescibacteria group bacterium. The sequence continues at coordinate 407,204 of JBAZWC010000001.1, read as the reverse complement.
CCGGAGGATGAGCTAGAACTGGCTGAAGGACTACTGGTACTTCGTTTTCTTGTAGTTGAAGGAGTTGATGTTGGAGTTGGGCTGGGCTGTGCTGTCGAGCTTGCGGCTGCGGTTTGCGCATCTGCCAGTTTTTTCTGACATTCGGAATAACGTACCTGAGCCGCCTTGTATTGCGGATATTTATCGGTTACAAGCTTGAAATAATCTAAACATTTTTGCCACTCCTGCTTGTTATAACTGGCTGTGCCTTGCTTATATGTATCATCTTGAGTCAACAGTTCACGAGCATTTGAAATTTTGGAGTCAATTTTGCTTTTGCCCGGTTTAAATTTATTGCCCGCCATTTCATATTTTGCCAGCGCTTCGGCATACAGCCCATCATTCATTAATTTATCACCTGCTTCAACCAGTTTTTTGGATTGGTAGTAAGTAACGCCCTCATACCCGGCGGCGCTTAGCCCAAGCGCCCCAACCACAATGAGCGCGATAAAGATTGGTAAAATTCCTTTTGTTTTTACGTTCCTCATCATTCCTCCCGATAATAAAAAATCTATTCATATTTATGATGGGATATTGTGGGTGATAATCAAAGTAACCGATCAACCAACTAACTGATCCATAAATTAATTATAGCTGAAAAATATATTTGTCAAAAAACATTGACAATGAATAAAAATAATGTTAGAATTTGTGTATTGGATTTGTACACGACAATATACCCCCTAAGGAGGGTTAGACGATGGTGGATACAGAGTCTTCGGAGGGGCTGGTCTCCTTTGAGCAGTGCCAAGCTGTTCTAGAGGAGAATCGCCGGCTGAGGGTGCAGAACCTTCGGCTGGTCAGCCTTTTCAAGGAAAAGCTGAAGGGAAGGGATCTGGAGCGATTTCTAGCGGGCGGTGCCGCTGACACGGATGCTCAGACTCCTCAAGCGATTCTCCATATATGGATTGGGGATCTTGGTCTCTCGGTCAGGCCTTTTAAGTCACTCGCGAGGGCTAACATATTAACCGTTGCTGACTTGGTTGAGTTGACTCCGTCCGAGCTGGCATCTGTTCGCAACTTCGGGAAAAAAGGCTACTACGAGGTTCTGCAGAAGTTGGAGATTCTCGGCGTTAAGTTGGCCGAAGCCGATGTGTTGCCAAAGGATTTCTGGTAGTCTTCCCGCAAGTGGGCGGGTGTGGCGAATGCCGTGCCCGCCCTAATTATTTGTAAATAAAACAAATATTGACGATACATAACGATAATGATATAATCAGCGCATTACGTTGGCGCAGCATTGTTCTTTGCGTCTCGAACATGAATAACACGAGACCCTGAGGAGGGCGAGCGATGGCGGGGCAAAGAAATACGTTTAACAACCTGAAGCGGTTGTGGGAGCTGATTCCGGATGTGCTGCCCGAGGCGAAGCAGTTCTGGTTGTCGCATTGCTGGCCAAACTACGATCTTCTGATGGACGCCATCATCGCGTCGGCAACGGTCAAGGATGCGCGGACGTTCTACCACGAGCGTGAACACAAAGCGGTCAGCTTTGACATTCTCTTGCGCCGGACAGAGATCGATCAGAGCTTTTATCGCTTCTTCTGGGACTGGTTGACCAGCGAGAGAGGACAAGATCGGGCGAAGCTGGTGTTGCAGGATGAGCGGGCATTTTCTGCCATGCGCGCCGACCTGTTATTGCGCACCGCTCTGGCCCAGCAATTGGGAAGAGTGGCGTCAACTACCGCCATCTCGCTGTTCATGGACGGTCGGGTGGCCGAGGAGGTGGTTGGCTTCTCTGCTCGGACAAAAAGCGTCATGGATGTGAACGCCAATCTTCACGGGCGGGTGAGTCGGCTGTCTCGGCTGCTCGGTAAGGCGGGTCACGATGCCCGTAGGCTAGTGTGGGAGATCGACGGCGTTGACGATCAAGTACACCGCAAGAGCGAGCGTCTCGACACTATCAGGCGGATCATCGAGCTCGGCTTTCCTGCTCGTACCTGTGGCTTGCTACAGAAGTCGGGTATTCTAACCATTCTGCAGCTGGCTGCGTGCACCCCGGCCGCGTTATCAACGATTCGTGGCTTCAACCGGAGCGATTACAGCGAGGTGGTACAGAGGTTGGGCGAGAACGGTTATCGGCTAGCGGACGCCGAGAACGTGCCCCAGAAGTTCCGATAGTTCCTCGCGGTGGGCGGGTGTGGCGAATGCCGTGCCCGCCCTAATTATTTGTCAAAAAACGATAAAGGATTAAAGTATTATTAGAGCGAATGAAAAATAATATTTCTAATCTAGTTCGAATGCTTTGGTTTAAGCGTGGCGATAGCCAGTTTATTAAGCTGATCAAACTAATTTGCTGGGCGTTAGTAATTATCGCCGCCGCATATCCAACAACCCAAGCCGATATTGTGGTCCAATATCTGCTTTGTTTAACGATCATTTTTATGTTGGCATGGTCATTGTTCAAGCATTTTAAGCGGGCTTGGATCTCGGTGCTCATCGTAATTATCGGTGTAGGGGCAGTTACTTTTGTATCCGAAAAATATCTGAATAAAATTGGCGATTTAGCCAGTTATCGCTTACTTTATCCGCAAAATAATCGTAACACCGCCTCAAAACAACTGATTGTTAAAATATTGTCCGAGCAGACATCAACCAAAATCGATCAGGTAGTGGATGGCGACACGGTTGTGATTGATGTAAACGGCAGTAAAATTTCGGTGCGGTTGATTGGGATGGATACGCCAGAGGTGCTAGACCCACGCAAGCCGGTGCAATGTTTTGGGCGCGAGGCTTCGGATAAAGGCAAAGAGTTGCTATCACACCAAACTGTCAGGCTGGAATATGATCCGATAGAAGGCGATTGGGATAAGTATGATCGGTTGCTTAGGTACGTCTTTTTACCTGATGGCACGCTTTACAATGAATGGATGATTGCAAACGGCTACGCGCACGAATACACTTATTTTAGTCAAAAATATAAATATCAATCTCAATTCAAATCTGCTCAGAGCGATGCAAAATCAAAACAACTTGGTTTTTGGTCCCCATCCACCTGCAGTGGCAACACTACTCAATCGCAAAAATAATCCAGTTGCGATGTTGCTCGGCAATATTGTTGATGGTACCATTAAAGGGAAGCAACAAGGAGGGTATTTTGGAAGAACAACCAAAGAAAAGTAACGCCATTTTGTGGATTGTGATTGTGGTTTTATTATTAGTGATTTTCGGTGGTGGAGTGTGGTGGTTTTTGAGTAATAATTCAACCACTACAACGTCTTCCTCGTCTAGTAGTCCTAGTCCTACTGCAACGCCGGTGGTGCTATCGGAGCAACCTAACTTAGATATGTTTAATCAATATTTGTCTTCATCATATTTATCAAAATTAGCAGTTGGAGAACAAGTTGGCCCAAATAACACCACCAAAACAACCACTTTTAATTTTACGACAGATCAGTTTTGCGTTAACATGACCGCCAGGCGAACAATTGAAAGTGGCCATATTGCCATGGCAATTTATAGTTTAGCCACCAAAACCAATGTGGTAGATAAAGTAACGGCGGTTCACTCCACACTAACTGGTGGAAATACCAGCTGCGAGCCGGAAAGTTTAACCACCGGAAAGTACGAGCTCAAGATGTATTATGATAATACTTTAATTTCGGTCTTACCGTTCTCGGCTTTGTAGTCAAATACCAGAATTGGAGGGGAAAATGATAGTACTAAAAAATGTTTCCAAAGTTTACGAACTGGGAAACGAAAAAATATACGCGCTTGATCACGTTAACTTTACCGTGGACAAGGGCGATTTTATTGCCATTGTTGGCCCGTCGGGATCTGGCAAGTCAACCTTGGCCAATATTATTGGCGGGTTGGATATTCCGGATGAGGGCGAGGTGTTAGTTGATGGGCAAAACATTGCCCATGTATCCGATTTGGATTTATCGAATTATCGAAACAAACGCATTGGTTTTATCTTCCAAACTTTTAATTTACAGCCAATGTACACTGCTTTGGAAAACGTGATGATTCCAATGGTTTTTGCTCACATCTCTGCCAGGGATCGCAAGAAACGAGCGCTTGAGTGTTTACACGCGGTAGGGCTAGAAGATCGCGTAAATCATCGCCCAAATCAGCTATCCGGCGGTCAACGTCAACGGGTTAGCATTGCTAGAGCCTTGGCCAACAATCCCGAAATAATAATTGCCGATGAGCCGACTGGAAATTTGGATACTCGCAAAGGAATAGAAATTGTTGAACTGTTAAAAGATTTAAACAAAAAATCCGGCATCACATTAGTGGTTATCACTCACGACGAAAGTGTGGCACGGCAAGCGCGGCAAATAGTCACAATTCGTGATGGCCGACTGAAGGGGGTGCGATGAGATTTTCTGATTATGTCAAATTGGCGTTTAAGAATTTAACCCGATCCAAAGCTCGAACAATTTTAACCATCATTGCCATTATGGTTGGCTCGCTTTCATTAATTTTAATGGCGTCGGTCATTATTAGTATCAAACAATCCTTAACCGATCAGTTCAAGCAACTGGGTGCGTTTGATTTGGTGACAGTGGTGAAAGATCCTAACTCAGTGAATTCAAGTAGTCTAATTGGTTCAAACGGTGATCCGTCTGAGGGTAAGAATATGGATGATACTACCTTGGCCCAGGCACGTCGGCTTGATCATGTAATTGCGGCAACCGGGGTAGTAAATGGTATTGGGGTAAAAACAATGAAACTAGAAGGGCAAGACAAAAAAACTTGGGCCAGTATTGTTGGTTTTGATCCGGACAGCGCGGTTTTTAATATCAGTACAGCGTTTGGGCGAAAACTGGTGGCCACCGATACCGACAAAATTTTGGTCGGTAATCGGTTTGTCCAAGATATGGGTTACACCAGCCATCCTAATGATCTTGTTGGTAAAAATGTTATCCTAACATTTCAAAACGGGGGTAACTCGGCCCCGGATTGGGGATCTCCACCGCCACGGCCTCCAATGAATGCCGATAAATCATGGTGGGAAAATCAGCCATCCATTGAAATTCCGGTCGAAATAGTTGGCATTACTGGTAGCGGCGCTATTGACGACGGCCAGAGCTATGTCACTTTGTCTTGGGCCAGACATTTAATGACAAACGTGCAGTGGGAATTTCCAAAGTGCGATAAAGACAGCGAGTGTGGTTCAACTATGCAGTTAACGAAAACCGACAATTTTTTGCAACAAGGCTACGGGTCAATTCTATTAAAGGTTGATGACACTAAGAACATTGGTACGGTGGCCGAGAGCGTAAAAAAATTGGGGTATGGGGCCACCACCGCCCAAACAATGCTAGATCAGATCAATCAAATTTTACTACTGATTAGTATCGTGTTGGCTGTAATTGGCGGTATCTCGTTATTCGTGGCCACTATTGGTATTATCAACACCATGATTATGGCCACGTATGAACGCACCAAGGAAATTGGGATGATGCGAGCTTGTGGCGCCACCAGGGCCACTATTAGGCATTTATTTACTTTTGAGGCCGCACTGCTTGGATTTTTTGGCGGTGTTTTTGGAATTATCATCAGTTACGGTTTGGTCAAAATTGCCAAACTGCTATTTACCAAATACGGCGCCAGCCTAGGTAGCTTGCCGTTAGAGCATTTGGGTGAGTTCCCGTGGTGGTTGGTGATAGCGGTAATTATCTTTACTACACTGCTTGGGATGATGTCTGGGTTAATCCCCGCCATTCGCGCTGCTAGGCTTAATCCGGTAGAAGCACTTAGATACGAATAATTACCTTATTTTATCGATTTGGCAAAAAGATTAAAGTTCAGCTGAAACGGTTGGATGTAAATATTTGAATCAACAAATCCTGCCTCAATCAAATCATTGCGTAACATTGGCGGATCGTAATAAAATTTATGATCTTCAATTTCTTCGGTACTAATTAGTCTTAAGCCACCAGACAAGAACTCTAAAACCGGTTTGGCTTTGGTGGATGGGGTGGTGATGAGCAGCATCCCGTTTGGTGCCAGCACTCGGTGAGCCTCTTTAAGCGTTTGCACCCGATTATCCAAATGCTCCATATTAGCCATAGAGACTACCGCGTCAAAAAAATCATCCTCAAGTGGCAATTCTTTGTTTACATCGTGCGCTATTACCGTAATGTGTGGGTTAGCTTGTTTTGATTCGGTTAAATCAATGCCGATACCGGTATGCAACTTATCTGCAACGCGATTTAGAAAATAGGCATCAAAACCGCAACCTAAATCTAACACTTTGCTGTTTGGTTTAATGTGTTTCGATACGCACAAAAACCGCCGGTATCTTAGGTATGATTCCAGTTTGGGCTCTCTGTTTTGAAAATGCGCCGTATCTCTTGGCATTGCCGCTCCAAAGTTATTAGTCAGTTTATTGTAATAGATTAGAGTATTTAGAGCAATGATATTGACAAACAAGCTCAAGTATTATAAAATGCTAACGACAAGTCAGATATCTACAGCGATTGCATAAGGAGACGGCAATGCATTGCAGGGCGATGGTCGTAGTCATTCTGATGTCTCTGGGCTTGGCCCGCACGTCCGATGCCCAGCAGATGTCGTACATGATCAAGTGGCGCAGCCAGTACACCGGCAGTGTGACCGGGAACGTCATCTACAACAAGCCGGTGGTGCAGGGGATGGCCACCGCCGCCAAGGGCCCGTTCTACGCCTATGTGTGGGGATGCGTCCCCACCCGGTCGGGCTGGAACCGAGACTGGGCGTCGGAAATCGACTACGGCGTCGGCTATGCCAGCAACATCTGGCGCGGACAGGCCAATGTCAATGTCGAATATTGCTTCTTCGACCTAATGCCGGTGGGGCACTGGCGGGGTGACGTGCACGACCTGACCACGTCTCTAACGGCGAATCGCGGGCTGGTGCGACCGTTTATCTCGGTCGACAGCTGCGTACCCGACAGCCCCAACATCCTGGAGGGCGGGATGTTCTGGCGGGTGGGAGTCAAAAGCTCCATCAAGGGATGCAATCTGGAGTTGTCCGCCGGGGGGAACGATGGCGCGTTTGGCGCCCAGCCCGAGCTGGTCAGCCACCTTCGGCTGATCATCAAGCGGCCGATTGCCGCGGGCAAGGTGACGTTGGTGCCCGAGATTGCACTGCAGAAGAGCGTCGGTAGCTCTTCCGGGTGCATCAATGACACCATCACCACATCACTCGAGGTCAAGTTCTAGGGGGAGTAGGGCGTTCGCGCATGTCGCGGCCGCCCTCTTTTTTATATAAGTTGAACCCGCCGCGGCGTTAACCGGGCGGGTTTAGCTGAGTCTGATGGTCTGGGCTATCTGCCAGCCGATGGTCGAGTTGCCATCTTTGAATAGGTGGAGTGTGCTGCATTGAAGGTGGGTTGGCCCAAACTTGTACGGGCCAAGCTGTGCCAATGCCAAAGCAAGGTCTTTTTGTGGTAGCCTGTCTAGTACGGTGATGTGTGGGCTGGGGATATGGGCGTACTTAGACGCCGAAGGTGCCAAAATCCCCTCAACCGCATGATCGATGGCCTTGCAGCAAGCCACCAACTGGTCGCTACGATCCACAACCAGATGAAGGTTGCCGATTTCCTCAAACACCCCAAAACCGTTAATCGAAACCTCAAATACCAGTGGCTGAGCAGCAATTCCGGCCAGCGCTGTGGTTAGCTCACGCTCAGTCCGGTTTGGTAACAGACTCCGCGGCACCATCAAGGTCAAATGCGGGTCGCTTTTGTTTCGGCACCCCCACGTGCGTCTAACCACGTGGATGTAGTAGTCGAGCGGTTGGGGCAGAGGCACACCAACGTAGTATTCCATCGCTGTCTTCCCCCTCGGTATCTTTATACACTAAACCCATCCCAAAACCAAGGCAGGGGACGTTGAGAACAGTCTCCTATCCTTGGACGAAGGTGAGAGCTTTGCCGGTTTTGCCGGCACGACCGGTGCGGCCAATGCGATGAACGTAGTCGTCAAACGTATTTGGCTGATCGTAGTTAATTACATGCGAAATATCGGAAATATCTAATCCGCGGGCAGCTACATCGGTAGCCACCAACGCTTTAACGTTGTTATCACGAAACGCTTGCAAGGCGCGCTGTCGCTGCGGTTGCGATTTGTTGCCATGAATGGCTTCGGCGGTGATGCCAGATTGCATCAGTTTTTCGGATAATTTTTGCACGCCGCGTTTGGTTTCGCCAAAAATCAACACTTTTTCGTACTCGGCTTTGGTTAGCATTTGAATTAACAAATCCAGACGATGTTCCGGTGAGTTGTATCGCACCACATCTTGATCGATGTGAGAGCTGGCTACCGGTGCGCAGACCGAGATGGTTTGATGTTCTTTGAGTAATTTATCCACTAACCCTTTAACTGTTTCAGTAATCGTTGCACTAAAGCACAATGTTTGGCGATTTTGGGGGATCATATCTACCAAAACATTGATATCTTTACTAAAGCCCATATCTAACATTCTGTCAGCTTCATCAAGTACTAAAATTCTGGTGGTAGATAAGTTTAAATCTCCGCGGTCAGCCAAATCCTTTAGCCGCCCCGGGGTACCGATAATGACATGTGGTTTGCGTCTAAGAGTGGAAATCTGACGAAAAATGTTGGCACCGCCCACGCAAACTGCCGAATATAAACGCATATCACGAATGAATGCTCTAAATTCCATGTCAATTTGCAGCGCTAGCTCGCGAGTTGGCACAATAATTAAAGCGGTGCCTAAATTTGGATCAGCGTGAATTAATTGAATAATTGGCAATAAAAATGCAGCTGTTTTACCGGTGCCGGTGTTGGCTAAGCCTAGTAAATCTTGACCGGCTAAAATTGGGGCAATGGCTTGGTCTTGAATTGGAGTGGGGGTAACATAGCCATGTTGTTCGATATTTCGTTGCAACGTCCCTACAAAATGAAAATCACGAAAACGATTTTGTGGCTGATAAGCCGGTTGTTCGGCTTGCACAATTGCTTTATTGATAAATTTTTCCGGGCTAATGTAGGTACCCCGAAAACGTGGTCTGGCACTAAAATTAGTCCGACGGTTTCCGCCCGAAAATCGGTTATAAGACGGTTTTGTTCCTGAGGAAATAGAGCTATTCATTTATGAATACCTTTCTGTTTGGTTTATATCTCTTGCGCTGAACAACGAGACATCTACCAACATACCCGATATTCAAAATCACATTATTTTAATATTAACATAAATTTTTTCAAATGTCAAATACTTATTGTTGCATCGGATGTTGACACGAATAATATGGATGTGTTAATATATTGATTGTGTTTTACAGCGCTGAACCTGAACAACCTACTTAGTCCATTACTGACAGGAATCGCAAGGGGAATACAGCTGGTCTCGAAGATCCTGTTGCGTACCCAGGTGTTTTACGGTCGTAACGCTCAGTCGTATCGCAATCAAAAAGGAGCCAAGCAATGAAGCGTCTCACTGTGCTGCTCGTCGCTTTCTGCGCACTGATGTCGCTGTCCGTCGCCTCCATGGCTGTCCCTGCCGGTTGGGTGATGTTCGAGGGTCCTGTTACCATCAACTCGATTACCGGGACCGGCACTTTCGTGGCTGGCGTCAACTCACTATCGGGCACCGGCAATGATGAGAATGACAGCTACGCCACGGCGACGTACGCTGTCGTCTACTCGTGGGTTGGCCCTGGTTTACCGTTAGGCTTCAATGGGGGAATCAGGGGTATAGTCAGTGGGCAATCCTCATCGGCTGGACAGACGGCGGGGTCGCAGGTCTTCCAGAACGGCAACATTGTTTGGCAGGACTACGCCGATTACGACGACGGGCCGACGTCCTACGACTCGGCGGAAAACTACGGCTACTACGTCATGTGGCCGTACAAGTACGTGCTCGTCACCCTGAAGGTGTACGTGAAGGGCACTGGCACTACCGCATACGCCGCAGCGTTAACGTACTGAGTTGGCGCATAAGCCGATAACCACATAATGTGGGTACCCTGTAGCCCGCGCAAGTCGCCAACTGTTGATATGCTGGCGGTTCGACAAGTTCAGTCGTATCGCAATCAAAAAGGAGTCGGGCTTGCGCAACTCCTAAAGGAGGTGATGGCTAATCGATATTAGTCCAGCCAAGCCAGGTGACGTACATTGTGGTCGTATGCCCCCAGCAGAGACAAAACGACCCCGCTCAGTTGTATCAAACCACACAGGAGCCAAGCAATGAAGCGTCTAACCATGCTGTTCGTTGCGATCTGCGCGCTGATGTCGCTGTCCGTCTCCTCGATGGCTGATTGGGTGATGACCCAGACCACCCCGGTCATCACCAGCACCACCGGTACCGGGACGTTCACGGTCGGTTCCGGATATCTCAAGGGCGTCGGGCACGACGAGAACGACAGCTACGCCACGGCGACATACTCTGTTGTCTACGCGTGGCAGAGCGGGTTGTGGATAGGTACTTCTGGAGGCATCACCTGCGACCTCAAGGGGAGCTGCTCTGCCTCCGGTCAGACGGCCGGAGCGCAGGCCTTCGAGAACGGCAACATCATCTGGCAGGACTACGCCGATTACGACGAGGGTCGGCCGAGCTTCCAATCGTATAGGGACATCACCTACTACGTCCCGTGGCCGTACAAGTACATACTCGTCACCCTGAAGGTGTACGTGAAGGGTGACGGTGCTACCGCCACGTCCGCGACGACTGCATGGATTGCCCCCTAAGGGCCAACCGGCAACATCTGTCTCACACGGGAGGCGGCCTTCGGGCTGCCTCCCGCTTATAATATATTGACATAAATAATATGGATGTGTTATTATACTTTTTGTGTGTATTACAGCACCGAACCTGAACAACTTACTTATCTAGTGGATTCCACACAGGAGTGGTTTCCAAAAGACCGGTAGTGGTTTTGGTCCGGTCGGAATCAAGGGGGAAATGCCTATTGTCGTGAAGCCGTAAGACTAGCCAAGTCGGGCGCTGTATGCCGTACACTCGGTGCAGTACCGACCCCGCCCCCGTGGTTTGAGGGCTAGGAGAAGAAATTGCGTAAGCATCTCGTTTTGCTGGCGGCCCTGGTCGTCATGTTTGCCCAGCTCCCCGTATCGGCAACACCGGGATACGTATCCGTTGACGACATCACGATTCAGTGGGATGTGGCCTACAACAACACCACTGATATCGTCTCGTACAACATCGTGTGGAGCGGAATGCCGACAAGCAATGGGTCAGCCGAGGCCGACTTCACCATTCACCCGTGTTACATCTTCTACACCGATTCCGCCGGCACTATCCCGTGGAACGAAGTGTACGGCTCCGGAGGTGTTTACGACGCAGTTGGCAACATACTGTGGCAACAGTCCATAACCTGGGCTACTCACGCCATGACCTACGGGTGGGAATGGGATACATCGAACGCCAGCTACGACGGTACGACTCACTACTTCAACTCGCACCTGACCTGGGCGCTCAACTCGGCGGTTATCCCTAGGCATTACGTGCTCGTGTGGGATGGCATTCCGCCTTACATGTATCACTACGACGCCATTTACCCCGCGACTTACCGCGTGGCGTACCACGTTGACACCAAGTGTTGCGATAACAACCGAAACTGGGGGGACCCCTTCAGCTTCTTCTCGGAAGATAAGCTCAGGCCGTGCCCGCAGGGCCACGACTAGTCCGGTACGGCGCCGGCAACATCTGTCTCACACGGGAGGCGGCCTTCGGGCTGCCTCCCGCTTATAATATATTGACATAAATAATATGGATGTGTTATTATACCTTTTGTGTGTATTACAGCACCGAACCTGAACAACTTACTTATCTGGTGGATTCCACACAGATGTGGTTTCCAAAAGACCGGTAGTGGTTTTGGTTCGGTCGGAATCAAGGGGGAATGCGCCTATCGACGTGATGTAAGACTAGCCAAGTCGGGTGCCGTATGCCGTACGATGATTGTCGTACCCATCATGCAGTACCGACCCCGCCCCCGCGGTTTGTGGGCTAGGAGAAGAAATTGCGTAAGCATCTCGTTCTGCTGGCGGCGCTGGCCGTCATGCTCTTCCCGACGATGGCTCAGGCGACCCCTGGGTACCTCAACAACTCGAACATCGAGGTTGACTGGGAGTGCGCGTACAACTACACGACAGATGAGGTCTTCTTCGTCTTCGAGTGGATGGGTCAACCATACACCAATGGTAATGCCAACGCGACCTTCGCCATCCACCCGAGGTGGGTCTTCTACACCGACGCCAACGCCACGACCACTTGGCAGTCGGTGTACGGCGGCACCAATGGCACGTACGACGCTGTTGGTAACCAGCTGTGGCATGAGGAGTTGACGTGGGCCACGCATGCCATGGCGTACGATTGGTACTGGAATAGCACGCACGAATATGATACCGATGCGCCACACTACTTCAACTCCAGGCTAACGTGGGCCAACAACTCGGCGATCATTCCGACACACCAGGAGTTCTACTTCAACGGGCAGATGTGGACGTGGCGCATCATTTACCCGGCGTCCTACCGCGTATACTACGTCGGGGTCTCCAACTGCCGCGACAACCAGTACAACTACGGGACACAGGTGACGGGCGTATTCGCCGGTGACTATGTCCGGGCCTGCCCGCAAGGCCACGACTAGCCCACGGCGCCGGCAACACCTGTCTCACACGGGAGGCAGCCAATTGGCTGCCTCCCGCTTCTATTTTCTGGCGATTACATCCTACTTGAATGAGTAGGTTTTTTTGTAACAAAAAACACCAACACTTTCATGTTGGTATCAAAAATGTCTGCGACGGAATTCTACAAATGTTTAGAGAAATATATAATTATTTTTTAGCAAGGTATTCTCAAATTGCACTTTTAGGTCGTTATGGCCTTTCCCTCCCTTAAAATACTTCTCTCTTTTTAGCGCATCAATTTTTGATGAATATGCCTCGTAGTATAATAATTTAAGTGGTCGCCTGTTTTGCGTTGCTTTAACAAATCCAGCGTCATGTTTTGCGATTCTTTCCTGTAAATTTGGTGTACTACCAAAATACAGCATGTCATCTTTATCACTTAATAAAATATAAACATAATACATAATATTATTATAACAAAAAAGAACCATTTCTGGTTCATTTTTGTTGCTAAGAGTACTAATCCAAACGTTTTTCAAAGTTTGCGACGCTTAGCGTCGTAACATTAAAAATGGAATAATTCCATACATTTGGTGGGACGCTGAGCGTCCCGATTACCACGCTTAGCGTGGTGGAGCTGAGGAGAGTTGCACTCCTGTCCAAACCGGTACATTCATCTTTTCTACATAATTAGGTGTTCAAATTTCTTTTGGTCTAACATAATGAGCACTCCAAGTTAGTTATCCCAGCACATTCAGTATCTTTCAAAGTTTACAGAATGAATCTACACTTTGGCGCGTTGATAATATGACGCTTGGCCTTTCTTCATCAACGAAGAAGAAAGCAAACGGCTTTCGGTTTTAGGCGAAAGCTGGCGCAAAGGACATAGATGCAAAAGCACCTTTGACTTTGCTAACAAAACTGTTGGCAGTTATTGTTTTTTGCTCGCGTTTTACGAGTGAGTGAGCGTCTCGTTATGCAAGGGTGAATGTGGACGGCCTGTCGAATCTAATACAGCCCCATGATTTTTTGCAAATTTTTAATGTTCTAGCTATGTACATTGTACCAAATATGGTGTACATTGTCAATAACGAACCCGGGGGAGGACCTGAACAAATGGACATAATACATTGGGCAGTAATGGCCGCCATGGTCCTTTCGGCGGTCTGTTTGATCAGCGGTTTTCCGCTGACGTTTTGTCACGATCTTAGGACGATCAAGGATGGTCGTCTGCTGGTTTTGGTGGGTTGGATGCTGGCGATGATCGTCGCATTTCCAACCTCGACGTTTGCCGGGAGATGGTGGTTGTGTGCCCGCTTGATGGCGTCGGTGGCGTCGGGTCTGCTCATCTGGTGTTTTCTGGTTGTCTTTCGAGCAGAGAGGGAGAGATTGTCATGATCGGGTGGCAAGCGGTAGTACTGCTGGCTATGGTAGCGGTGGTAATCTTCGCGATCGCGTACCCGGAGCGTGTTAAAGTGTGCGATCGCATTATTATGGGCGTTGGTTGGCTGGCATGCATGATAGGGGTTACGCATCGCTGGGCTTACGCGGGTTGGGGATATGTGGCTTTGGCAGCCATCTGCGCGATGGAAGCGCTGTTGGTAGCCATCGCAATCTATGACCTGCTTGACCAAGTCAACCAAGAGCAACCCCTTGCCGATAATCCGACTACGTGGCTGCTTCTGATCTGGGGTCTGAAATCCGCCAGGCGGAACAAGACCAATGGAGGGGCGAAAAGATGCTAACGTGGGTGATATGGGCAGTATCACTGGCAGTGCTGGGGCTAATCATCGCCAACGACCAGCGCTATCTGTCCAGCATCGAGGTTGATCCGCAATCCCCGGAGATGAACGTCTACTATACCAAGTGGATTATACTGACGGTGGTAATGGTGGCGTCCCAGTTCACCAGTCCGGGCGTGTGCGTCGTGCTGGTTGTATCCGCGATCGGTCTGGTTGAGGTGTACGAGTTCACGACGCGCTGGGGGCGGGGGCAACTCGCGTCCAAGGAGGGTTAGGGCGATGTTGGTAGCGTGGTGGTGGATCGTCGGGGCGATGGTCGTTTTGGTCTTTGTGCTTGCTCAAGGCGTAGTTCGTCTTCGTCGGAAGGTGCGGGTAGTGTTGTGCGTTGCCACAATCGCTCTGGCTGTTACGGGGTCGGTGGTGATGACGTGGGTTACGAAGACAGTGTTCGAGGAAGTATGGATGTACATCGTTCTACTGATCGCCGCATTTGTTGCGGTGCATCTGACGTTGTTTGTCAGAAGCGACGAGACGGAGGGGTGAAGCGATGATGCTCTGGCTTACGTGGATGGCGCTTGCGTTCCTTGCCTTCTCGTTGATACACCCCAAGACTAGGAATTCGAGTCTATGGGTGTTCTACACGGTCTTCGTGGTCACATGTGGTATCACGAGCGCCGTGGACATCGCCAGAAAGGCCAGCCCGTACTGTGACCTGATCACGATCGTAGTGTTGATCCTGGCGTTGAAGGTTGTAATGGGCTTAGTCGTGTTATGCCATGCGATCTTCGAGACTCGACCACGGTCGGCTCCCTAGCGGGGCCGGCCGTTTTTCTTATTGCTTATTTTGCTGTTTACAGATACAGTAGGGGCATCCGAGTACCACACAACTCATGGGGGAGGATGTTACAATGCCAAAAGTCACGGCGCATCCGCAATTGCGGAAAGACCCGGTGACCCGTGAGTGGGTCATTGTAGCTACCGGCCGCAGTAAGCGGACGGACGAATTCAAGATCGTGGCGGAACCGCCGCTTCGGGAGCACGAAGATGCATGCCCGTTTTGCCCCGGCAATGAGTACATGACGCCGCCGGAAGTGTTGGCCTACCGTTCCGCCGACTCGGCCCCAAACAAGCCTGGCTGGTGGGCGCGCGTGGTGCCTAACAAGTTCCCTGCGCTGGCCATCGAGGGCGAGTTGGACAGAACGGGTTATGGGATGTATGACCAGATGAATGGCATTGGAGCACACGAGGTCATCATCGAGAGCGTCGATCACAATCGGTCTATTGCGACCGTCACCGGCCTTCAAGCTCAGGAGGTGTTCTGGGCCTATCGCGATCGCGTTCTTGATCTGACACAGGACAAGCGTTTCCAGTACATCCTATTGTTCAAGAACAAGGGGAGAATCGGAGGAGCGTCGCAACCCCATTCGCACTGTCAATTGGTCGCTACGCCGATTGTGCCGGCGAATGTGATGTTGAAGATTGCGGGTGCTGCGCGGTACTACGATTTCCATGATCGCTGCATCTACTGCGACATGCTGAAGCAGGAAGAGCAATTAGGCGAGCGCATCGTGGCGCAGAACCCAGAGTTTGTCGCCTTCTGCCCGTTTGCGGCCAAGTACCCGTACGAGACATGGATTATGCCGCGGAGGCATATGCCTTCGTTCGCAGCGATGGAACGTGGCACCATCAACGCGTTTGCGAGCATCTGCCAATACATACTGCGGTGCATCGGCGCCAGCCTCAACGATCCACCGTACAACTTCATGCTGCACACGGCTCCGGTGAACCAGGATCGTGAGTGCGACTTCCATTGGCATCTGACGATCATGCCCCGCCTGACAATCGCCGCCGGGTTCGAATTGGGCACCGGAATCTACATCAACGTGACCGCTCCCGAGGATGCAGCCAGCGACCTTAGGGTTGCCGAGCTCAACTTCAACATTCCACCGGTTGCTGTGGCATAGCGACTTATCTGGAATACACCGCTCCGAGGGCAACCTCGGAGCGTCTTTTATATTTAATAGGGGACAGGTCCCAAATAAGCACGGTTTTGACTATTCTTTTACATAGATTCCGGATACTCCTCGCTACCTTGCGGTCGGAATCGTTAGTCCCTAGCGGAACAATCGAGCCCGGAATGACAAGGTGATTGACCCCGTTAGAGGCAAGGGTGGATTCGCTTCTAACGGGGTTGACATTTGTGCTAAAAAGTCCTACGCTTAGGCGTCAACAGGTAGAACCTTACCAAAACTTCTCGGGGGAGGTGCCCTAAAGGGACAGATATTTTCGTGGAACGACTTGATTCATCATCGGGTACCAACTACCGAAGAGATTCGGGCAGTGGCTCGAACCGCAAAAATCGCCATTACCAAGATGCGGCCGGTGGCGGCAATTCAGTTTGGGTCAACGCTTCCAAAACGCGCCGCCGGCATCAACAGACGAAGCGATGTGGAGTTTGTGGTCATCTGCCGGGACGATTGTTACGCGGAGATGGTCGAGACGAGCAAAAGAATGATCGCCCAAGCAGCTGGGAATCACGTCCCGCTGAATATCTACATAGTCCCGTTCAGCTTGGCTCGTGGACATTATCACACCATCGGATACGGACTCTGCCAACACCTACGCCGAGCAGAGCAAGCGGACGGTCTGCTCAAACACATCCAGTCGCCCCTTCGGTACCTAAATCTGACAGGGACGACGGCAAGGGCTGATTTGGGGAACTACCTCGTGCACAAATTGCACATCTTCGGCTCACGACTGCTTAAGCCACGCGTTGGTGCTGACCGGTTGGAATGGCTACAGAAGATTGTCGAGGGGCCGGTGCATCTCACGCGCAAGGTATTGGAGTATCAGGGCGTGGAGATGCCTGATGACTCTCGGCAATTCGTGATCGAGTTGGCAAAACAGCATCGCGGTTGCGATATTGCTCAGGAACTGTCGCAAGCGGTGGCTGTTGACCGTCGGTACAACGCATTGCTGGAAGCATGGTATGCCGCCTCAACTATGCCACTGAGTGACGATGATCCCGCCAGATCGCGTGCTCCAACCGAAGACGAGTACGCCGCTATGCTCAACCGTATTGAAGATCTGGCGCTGCCGGTTTACCAGATGTTCGCCAAGGTTGCCGGATGGCTGGATCACCACAAGACCTGAACACGGCCCGCTGCCCCGAAAGGGTGGCGGGCTATATTTATGCGTAAATGAGTGACTTAATAATATGCTTAGCTTTAATAATTGGAGCGGCATTTTGCGAAATTCGCGATTCCATTAATGCCCCACCAATCTCGTTTAATAGTAAACTAGAGGCTAATTCAGCATTCAGATTACGTTTAATCACACCTTTTTGCTGCCCTAATAGGATAAAATTCGCACAAGACGTATAGTAAAATCGGTACGTTTCTTGATAAATCTCTTTGGCGCGTGCATTTTGCATTTCTCCGGCAATTTGTAGTAACGGGGGGCCGGGAAAGTGGGCTTTGGTTTGGTATAAAATTATCCGGTCAAAAAACTGCTCAAATTTCATATCGAATTCAAGCGATTTGTTGCTGATGGTAACTTCACAAAATTCGCGCCAAATTCCTGCCCAAAAATTTAGGACGTCTATCCCTAAATCCTCTTTATTTTGATAGTGATAATAAGCATTGCTTTTGGCAATGCCGGTTTTTTCAACAATCATATCCATTGATACTGCATTAAAGCCCAATCTGGACATCTCGCTAGCCGCAAATTGTAGGATTTTTTCTTTATTATTCAAATTAGTACCTTTGGTTCTAATTTATACTTGTTTCGGCGGTTGTCAACATTTCAGATGATAGATGATAGGGGATGGTCTCCGACTCTACGAGCCGATAGACTCGGAGAGAGGATGGACAAGAGGGGTGTTTTTAAATAGAATTAAGTTACAAGCCAAAGGAGAAAAATGCCTGAACAACATAAAAGCCATGCCATTTTGTGGTGGGTACTGGGGTTAATTATTGTAGCGGGGTCGGGTTTTATCGCGTATTATTTAACCAATCAAAATAACAGCGAATCTGCGAATATTTCAGTTAATTCACCTGTTGCAGCGCCGAGCGTATCTGCGAGCACAACTTCTTCAACTTCTTCAGCTTCTTCAACTGCATCTCCGGCTGTCGCTACGCCAGTTTCCACTGCACCCGTAACTGCTACAGATTTGGATAGTGCCTCAACATCTGTAACAAATAGCATTACTACAATGGATAGCTCGATTTCAGCTGCCGGAACGCAGCCATCCGAAAATCAGCCAAGTTTATAAGAGGCAAGAATGAAAAAAATATTTTTACTGTTATTACTAAACATTTTGACTATCGGTACCGCCTCCGCTACAGCGGCGCGAACAACGTCAACTTTTTCACCATCAACCTCTACTGCTTCTTCATCCCCGGCTGCTACCTCGTCCGCAACGGCCGATCAGGCACTGGCTGCGTACAAATCTGCAAATACAGCTAACAAATTAGCTAAATTACAGACTCTGGGCGATAAACTGATTGATCAACGCATTGCAACTTTAAACGGATATATAAACAAAGACTTAACCGGATTAAGCGCAGCTCAATCAACAGAGCTTAGACAAATTGCGCAGACTGATATTAATACTTTAACAACTCTTAAAAGCCAAATTGATGCTGGGACCGATTTGGCCACCACCAAAACAAACGTACTAAGCATTTACGATAATTATCATATATATTTGGTGCGAATGCCTCAGTTACATTTATCGGCGGCGGTTGATCGAGCACAAAATACTTACGCCTTACTCAATGCCATGACCGTTCGGCTGCAAAACACCATAGCTACACAGAAAGCTGCGGGTACTGATACCACCGCTTTATCCGCCACGTTAGTTGATTATCAGAAACAGGTAGCTGACGCAAATACGAATTTAAATCTGGCAAAAACCGACTTGGCTAAAATTGATATTAAATCTACTAGTACCTCTGCCACCGCTATTGCCGCAGTTACTGCAGATTTAAAAGCGTTTAGAGCCGATGCTGTGGCGGCGTTAGGTGATATCAAGGCCTTCAAAGCAGTTATTAACCCGGTGGCAGCTACTTCCCCAACAAAAACCCCAACTCCGACGGTTACTCATACATCCACTCCAACTCCTACAGTCACGCATACTCCAACCGCAACCCCCATTTTAAATGGCAGGTAAAATACGATAAATTGAGAATATTTATCGTGTTACGATATCATTGGTTCCGCTAAATTCTGGGGCAGCCGCTCTGGATGGCGTTAGAATACCAAAGCTAACCGATAGAATTATCAGCGTGGATAAGATAATTAGAAGTAATATTTGACGCTCGGTGATATAAAAATCTAATCCGGCGTTTCGAACCGATGGGTGTCCGGCCAATTTTAAGACAGACCGCTCTATCTTGCGCACGGATTTTGAATTGCAAGTAAATTTGGACTTAATTTTCTTCATAGACAAATTCCGTCTTAGTTCGGGCTAGTTTCATGGCGCGATGTTGAATTACTTTAGTATTGGCTAAGCTTAGATTCATTTCAGAAGCCGTTTCTTTTAAAGAGAATCCCTTAAGAAATCTTAACACCAGCACCTTTTTGTATTTTGCCGGTAGGTAGAAAAACATTTTGTTTAAGCGGCGCATTGTTTGTTTGTCAGCTGCTTCGGTGTCGGTTTCGTCGAGCATATTCTTTTGTAATTGTCTTGGCGGTGCGGCGTCATCTAGCTCGACTACGCCGGAATGCTGATCACGATAATAATCGGCAAGCTGATTTTTGGCAATCTTATAAAGCCAGTTTTTGAAGCTTGCCTCACCGCGATAGTTATGCAATCCCTGAAAAGCACGAACAAAGGTTTCCTGAGCCAAGTCTTCTGCGTTATGAGTGTTTCTAAGTTGCGAAGCAAGATAGCCGTATATCGGCTGAAAGTATCGGCGATAAAGCAACTGTTGCGCACCTTGATGTTGTTCTTGGGCTAGGGCAACCAATGCTTTGTCATCCAGTTTATCTAATTCCATTATTTTCCCCTCATTTCTATTCTACACTATTACCGACGGTTTTGGTTACAAGTTAACAGTATGGGGAAAGCCTTAGAAAATGCTGAAGAGTCGGTTAGGGGGATTAGGGGGTATTAGGGCGGTTGGTAGGCCATTGGCTCTCCCAACAACCCGAACTTCCCTAATTTCCCCAACTGATCCAATCCTTGCGTAGTATTAATCAAAGCTGTTAAACTAACCTTTGCGATGACAAATTATCCCGAAATAATTCAAGAACAAACTTTCTCGGTTACCGAAGCCGCGGATCTGCTTAACGATATCTTAAACCCGCTTACTTTGACTGTGGTAGGGGAGGTGTCCGGATTCAATATCAGCCAAAGTAAATTCGTGTATTTTAACATAAAAGATGATCAGTCTATGCTCAGCTGTTTTATGATGTTGTTTGCACTGCCGTTTGCTCTGGAAGACGGGATGAAGGTAAAAATAGTAGCTCAACCCAAAATTGTGACCAAAAGCGGCCGATTTTCACTTACCGTCAAAAGCTTGGAATTAGTGGGAGAAGGTGATTTACTAAAAGCGTTTGAACAGCTAAAACAAAAGTTAGACAAAGAGGGTCTGTTTTTAGATAAATGGAAACAACCACTACCGTTATTCCCGATCAAATTAGGACTAATTACCTCTAAAGATGGCGATGCTCTACAAGACATTATGCGAATTTTAAGCAATCGGGCAGGTGGGCTAAAAATTAACTTATTACCGGTGGCGGTACAAGGTCAAAATGCGGTTACCGACATTGTAAACGCGGTGCAATATTTTAACGCCAACTATCCGGTAGACGTAATTATTGTGGCGCGTGGAGGCGGGTCGCTTGAAGATCTGCAGGCGTTTAACTCGGAGCCGGTGGCGCGCGCGGTTTTTGCCAGCAAAATTCCCATTATTACCGGAGTTGGTCACGAGCCAGATGTTACCTTAATCGACATGGTCGCAGACCGTCGAGCCGCTACTCCTACCAATGCAGCCGAGATTGCGGTAATTGATTACGATGAATTTGGTCTAAAACTTAACTCGATTGAAAACAACTTGCAATCGGCAGTCAAGCGTAATTTAGTAAATTGGGGACGCCTGCTAGACCAACAATTACATCGCTTGCATCGTAGTTTGGTGATGCCGTTAAGACGGGTGGACGATTTAGAACATCGATTGTCGAACGCAGTCAAACAGCAAATTCAGACTGCGAATCAAAAAATTGGGTTGATGTCGGTGCGATTGTCAGGCTTGGATCCGCTGCAGGTTTTGAAGCGAGGATATTCAATCACCAAAATTGGGGACAAGGTGCTAACATCCGCCAAAAGTGTCAAAACCGGAGATCAAATAACATCGGTGTTTGTGGATGGAAGGGTGGAGAGCAAAGTGGTGAGTAATGAGTAGTGCCATTAATTGTCATTTCGACTCCTCGACATTCAAGTCGAGGGTGGCTTCCTGCCCTCTTAGGGCGTAAGCCCGGAGGGAGAAATCTCCTGAAAAGACTTGAAGGGATTCTTTCTCAGATTTCTCTCTCCAAGCCGTAGCTTTACGAGCGGAGGCCAACAAGCTCGAATCGACATTCTCGCAGGGTCGAAATGACAAAAAGTAATCACATGAGTAAAGAAAGGGATATTATGAAAAGTTTTGAGGAAGAATATGCACAACTGCAAGAAATTGTAGATAAATTGGATCAGGGGAATATGGATTTGGAAAAATCGATCGGTCAATTTAAGACCGGTATGGAGTTGCTTAAAAGTTTGCGTAAACAGCTATCGAAGGTAGAAAACGAGCTTAAGGTGCTGGATGTAAACATTTCAGATCGGGAAGAATAAGCGCGCGTGCTATGTTTCGAGCTAGCTATGATAAATTAAAAAACTACATCATGTGCCCTCGGCGGTATAAGTTTATCTATGTGGAAAATCTGCGTGACAAATTTGCCAAAGCCAAACCCGAATTTACGATGGGTCAGCATGTGCATGGGGCATTGAAAACTATCTTTTCTGATCCGAATTATCAAAAAATATCGATAAAAAAATCTGTTGACATTTTGCGTCAAGATTGGCGTAATAATCGTAACGGATTTAAATCTCGTGATGAAGAAGCCAACTTTGGTCAGCGTGCGATTGAAATGGTTAAGGTGGCGATAAAAGATCAATCCAAAAACACCCCAACTTTTTTTGAGCATCACATTCAATCCGAAATTACCGATGACATTTTATTGAGCGGCCGAATCGATCGAATTGATCTGGACGAGAATAAAGGGCTGCATCTGATTGACTATAAAACCAGTCGCTACAATCCGGAATATGTGGATAAATCGCAGCTTCTAACTTACGCGGTTTTGGTATCGCGGGCGATGGATCAAATTCCGGCAGAAGTAAGCTACTGGTATTTAGAACAAAATGATCGCTTTGCTTTCTCGCCGGATCAGGCTGATATTACGGCGATGGAATCAGAAATCGTAAATACTGTTTCTCGTATTCAAGCTGACAAACAACTATCGGCCAGCCCGGGGATGACGTGCAAGTGGTGCGAGTTTGTGGATATTTGTCCTATTGGCAGAGAATGGAAAATGGAAGATAGGGAATAGAATTAGAATCTCGTTTTTGTTCGAGTGCAACGAGAACTCCGTGATGTATAGGGAAAATTGGGTAGTTCTCGCATTCGCTCGAACAAGAAACATAAAGCAAAACGTATTGACAAAAATGTAAAGCATACTTTACAATGTTACTAAAAGAAATAAAATGAGCCAAGAAGAAATTACGATAATTAAAAATCGCATTAGAGATATGCGCAAATTGCATGAGCTAACGCAAGAGGCGTTGGCTGAGGCGGTTGGGATATCTCGACAATCGATTATCTCGCTTGAATCCGGGCGATGTGTACCATCGGTACCGGTGGCCATCGCCATCTCAAGATTCTTTGAGGCGCCAATTGAACAGCTCTTTATCATTGAAGAAGATATCCCCGAGCTGCCTAAAAACATTGCTGTTGATGTTTATCAAACTAAAAGAGAAGTAATTATTGAGGCAGAGGTTCCAGGCATCACCGTAGATGATATTAATATCAATTTAGACCATAATTTGCTTGAAGTAAGAATACGTAAGTAAGTTTTGTCGATCGCCTACTTTACGGACGCCATTGTGATTATGCTACGATAGGATGGGGAGGAAAATATGGATCCGAATAAATTTACCAGTAAAACTGCGGCGGTTTTAACCCGCGCCGAAGAGTTGGCGCGTGAATTGCATCATAGCCAAATTGAACCACTGCATTTGTTTTACGCCAGTTTAGAAGTTGGCGAAGATCTAATGCGCCCTCTAATTCAATCGGTAAATAAAGATTTTGACGTGATTCGGGATGATTTATTAACTCAGCTTGAGCATTTACCTAAACTAAGCGCGGCCAATTCAATTATGATCTCGCCAACGTTGGTGCGCGTGCTTAATCAAGCCGAAAAAGAGGCACGTACCTTAACCGATGAATATGTTTCAATTGAACACCTGCTATTGGCAATGTTAGAGGTATCGTCTGAAGCAAAACAAATTCTATCTAAACTTGGTATTAATCGCGAATTAATGTTGCAAACGCTCTCGACTATTCGGGGCACCGAGCGAGTTACATCAACCGACCCGGAGCAAAAATATCAAGCCTTAGAGAAATACGCCATCAACCTATGTGATATGGCGCGAAACAACAAACTTGATCCGGTTATTGGCCGGGATGAAGAGGTGCGTCGGGTGATGCAGGTGCTCACGCGTCGGACCAAAAATAATCCGGTTTTAATTGGTGAGCCGGGTGTGGGTAAAACAGCGATTGCGGAAGGGTTGGCAACCCGCATTGTCTCCGGTGATGTGCCCGAAACGCTTAAAGACAGGCAAGTAATGTCGCTTGATTTAGGCTCAATGTTAGCCGGGGCTAAGCACCGAGGTGATTTTGAAGAACGTTTGAAAGCGGTGTTAAAAGCGATTGATGAGGTGCAGGGTAAATTTATTCTATTTATCGATGAGCTGCACACTTTGGTTGGCGCCGGCGCGGCCGAAGGATCAATGGACGCTAGCAATTTGCTTAAACCGGCGCTAGCACGAGGCACTTTGCACGCCATCGGGGCAACCACGCTGAAAGAATATCAACAATACATCGAAAAAGATCAAGCATTGGCCAGACGATTTCAACCGGTTTACGTGTCTGAGCCAAGTATCGAAGACGCCATCGCTATTATGCGAGGTGTGAAAGAAAAGTACGAAGTGCATCATGGCACGCATATTACTGACGCAGCCTTGGTGGCAGCAGTCGAACTGTCTGCCCGCTACATTACCGATCGATTTTTGCCAGACAAAGCGATCGATTTGATTGACGAGGCCACATCGGCATTGCGCATGGAGGTAGATTCGATGCCGGCCGAGCTAGATCATCTTAAACGCAAAGTGATGCAACTGGAAATTGAGCGTGAAGCGATTCGAAATGATGATGACGCTTCAAATAAAGATCGTTTAGAAAAGTTGCAAAAAGAGCTGTCGGAGCTAAAAGAAAAGTCATCAACCTTGGAAGCCGAGTGGCAGTTAGAAAAGTCTATTATCACCAGTGTGCGACAAAAATCCAAAATGCTTGAAGTGCTAAAATCGAACGCCGACACTGCCGAGCGCGAAGCCAATTTGGAGGAAGTGGCGCGTCTGCGTTATGGCGAAATTCCCAAATTGGAAAAAGAAATTCAAAAAGAGAACGTTCGGCTAGAACAGCTACCAAAAAGTGCCAAAATGCTCAAAGAAAAGGTAACCGAGGACGATATTGCAGCGGTAGTGGCGCGGTGGACCGGCGTGCCGGTGACCAAAATGTTGTCCGGAGAGCTTGCTAAACTTAACGATTTGGAGTCAATTTTAGCGCACAGGGTGGTAGGTCAAGAAGAGGCCATCACAACAGTGGCAAATGCTATCAGACGCTCGCGAGCTGGGTTAAGTGAAGAGAAGCGCCCGATTGCATCATTCATCTTTTTGGGGCCAACCGGCGTGGGGAAAACCGAGCTGGTTAAGGCACTGGCCGAAGCACTGTTTAATGACGAATCGGCATTGGTGCGCCTTGATATGTCCGAATATATGGAGAAACACGCTGTTTCACGTATGGTTGGTTCGCCACCAGGGTATGTGGGGTACGAAGAAGGTGGGCAGTTAACCGAGATGATCCGTCGCCGGCCGTATAGTGTGGTGCTGCTTGATGAAATCGAAAAAGCGCATCCCGATGTATTCAGTATCTTGTTGCAGATTTTGGATGACGGCAGATTGACTGACGCCAAGGGTCGTAATGTAGATTTTAAGAATTGCGTAATTATCTTAACCAGTAACTTGGGATCGGACATTATGCAACAATACGCTTCTGAAAGTGGCATTAAGCGACTCGGGTTTGTGTCTGGTGATAGCGCAGAGGCCGAAGAAGAGGTGAAGCTGGAAGAAAAAATTGATGAGGTACTTAAAGAACATTTTAAGCCTGAATTTTTGAACCGATTAGATGACGTAATAATCTTTAATCCGTTAAAACCCGAGCAACTGGTCAAAATTGTCGATATTCAGCTCAATTTAGTACTAATACGTCTTAATAAACAGCATATTAATTTAGTGGTGTCCAAACAGGTCAAAGATCACTTAGCCAAAATCGGTTATGATAGTCGTTACGGTGCTCGGCCGCTAAAAAGGGTAATTGAGAACCAGCTACTTAATCCAATCTCACAGATGATTGTCCGCGGAGAAATAAATACTGGTGGAACAATTAAGGTTGATTTGGTGAAAGAGCAAATTAGGTTTAAAGTTACGTAAGGGTTGTTAGAGCGGTAAGGGGTGTTAGGGGTGGTTATTCTCCCAACAACCCTAACGTCCCAAACTACCCTAAAAGGACCAAATGCCCCAATCAGGCTACAAAAATTTAGCTTCATTTAAAATGGCAACAATTGTATACGATTTAACGGTAATTTTTTGCCAGAAATTTTTGGCTGGTAAAGAATATGGTAGATTAGTAGAGCAAATGATTCAAGCTGCTCGAAGTGGCAGACAAAACATTGCCGAGGGCTCTGTGGAAAAATCACTGAAAATGTATATCAAACTAACTGGGGTTGCCAAAGCGTCACAGGAAGAACTGTTGTTAGATTATCAAGATTTTTTACGCCAAAGGAACCTAGAACTGTTGGGGAAAGACCATGAAATTGTAAGGGGATTTAGGGAGTTTAGGGCAGTTTGGGTAGACCTAGGTCACCTTAATACTCCCGATCTTCCCAGTGACCCTAAAATTGCCGCAAATATGCTGATAACATTTATAAACCAGACTACATTTCTGTTGGGTAAACAAATTACAAGTCTGGAAGAAAAATTCAAAAACGAAGGTGGCTACAGTGAAAAACTGTTTAATGAAAGGAAAAACCAAAAGTATAAGGGGAATTAGGGGTGTTAGGGGTGGTTGGGGGTGTTAATGGTTTTCCCAACTGCCCTAACTTCCCTAACAACCCTAACAGTCCTAAATTATGAAAAATAAGAATCTAAATTTACTAATTTACTTAGTCATAATCATTGCGGGATTGTGGTTAGCTTACAGTAATTTAAATAAAAACCCGGTACCAATGCCTTCACCGACTCCTAATACGTTTGATCGGGTTACTAGCTCGCCAAATCCGAGCTCAATTAGTACAAATAGTCCTAGTTCGGCTTCGAGCCCATCGCCCTCCGCAAGTACGATAGTTTATGAAAACCAAGTTACTTTTAGTAAAGACGGATTCTCGCCGGCGACAATCAGCGTAAGTAAAAACCAGACTGTTCATTTTGTGAATAGTAGTAGTAACGAACTAAACTTATCTAGTAATCCTAATCCTACTAACACAGATTATCTGCCATTGAATATTGGCATTATTACTGTGGGAAGCAGTGCAGATGTTAGTTTTAGTAAGACTGGCACTTTTGGGTACTATAATCGCTACAATCCCGCTCAGACGGGAAAAGTGGTAGTACGTTAGGGTAAGTTTGGGTGGTTAGGGGTGTAGGGGTGGCTCTGGAGCCACATGTTTCAACTTATGCGTTTTTATGTTATAATCGTAATAATGGAGCCGTAGCTCAGTTGGTTAGAGCATCACATTGACATTGTGGGGGTCAGTGGTTCGAGTCCACTCGGTTCCACCAAGACGAAAAGCACTAAGCTCGAAATTCTAAACTCGAAACAAATCCAAAATTCCAAATTTTAAGCTTTGAATTTTGTATTTACGATTTATTTAGTGCTTGGTGCTTCGAATTTAGTGCTTACTATTGTGGTCCTGGCGGGACCAGGTAGTTTGAATTTGTTAAATTAGCACCAGCGTCGGTGTTATTTTTGTTTCTGGAATTGATTATCTCAGAAGCGTTACCGGGATATTTATTGCCGTAAACGTAAAATGCAGTACCTCCGACAAAAACCAGCGTAAGGATGGCAGAGGTTATAATCAGCGATATCGATGCAGACAAGGATACCTGATTAACTCGAGAATTAAGTTGATTTATTTGTGATGGGTTGACAATGTCTAACATATGTTTTCTCGTTCAGTGATTTTATCATAGCAGAACAAGAAACAATTTCAAATTAAGCCGTGTGCTGCCGACTACCTGTGGATAACTGGTATTGACAGGCTCAAAAACGTTATATTTTGTTCAAATAAACCGATCCATTCCTTTTGCGCAAATTATTGCGCGATATTTGTGCTCAATTTAAGCGCAAAAATGCTCTTACATTATCTAGCTGGATTATATATAATTAACTAGTAAGTCTCATAAGAGGGGAGAACCATTTGAGATTTCCTAAGTTAATAAACCTATCTGCACGCTGGTCAAAACGTGTAGAGCCTGCTCATAATCGAGAAGGTCGCGTAAGCGTTGGTTTCTCTTTTGTCTCCCTTTGCCAATCCCTTGCGATCCTTTGCTCATCCTTAGGTGGAAATACAAGGGGGGTCGTAAGGGCTGTAAGGGTGATTAGGCTCCAGCCCGTAGGGCATACGCCCGGAGGGGTTGTTGGGATAGCCGCCATTATTCTGACGATGCTTTTGTCCAACATGGCATATTTACCTGTTACAACAAAAGTGCAAGCGGCTACGGCACGTCAGATCCCTCTTACTTTACGCGTTATTCAACCTAGCACCCGAACTCCTATTGACGATGGCAATTACACCGTGCGTTACAGCATTTACGCCACCGATCGCACCACAGCTGATCCGTATCCATCCAATTCCGATACTGCTCTATGGACTGAAACTAAAACTATTGCAGCCAAAAACGGTATTTTGTACACATTGCTGGGATCATCTACCGCATTTTCATCCTCGCTCGACTTTTCATCGAACAACCTATTTATCGGTATTCGTATTGGGACCGACCCGGAATTAGTTCCGCGCCGTCAGTTGGGCACGGTTGCCAGTGCTATCAACTCGGACAAGTTGCAGAATATGGAGCCGGGCACTGGTGCAAGCAGCGTCATTTACAGTAACACTAGTGGTTCCGTGTCAATTTCGAGCGCGCCGGTTGCCTCAAATGCCGCCTCATTACTACAGCTTGGATCGCCAATCACTGGTGGCAACGCCAGTGGCACTTACCTTGGAGTCAACAGTACGGCTGGTTATGTCGGTGACATGATAAATTTACAAGTTGGTGGCACTTCGATCTTTAAAGTTGATTCGAGTGGAAACCTTACCATATCGGGGACGGTCATGTCAGGCGGGTCTTCCTCAGGAGAGTTTACTTCTCCAATATCTGTAACTTCTACTACTACTCCACAATTGACTGTGGGATATGATGCGTCAAACTACTTTACCGCTTCGGTTGCTGCCAATGGCGCTACCACATTTAATGGGGCGGGAGCGGGGGCAGCGTTTACGTTTGCTAAGCCGGTCACTGTCGGTTCGCTTACTTCTACTGGTGGAATTTCCGGTGCATCGGTAACCGCAACAGGTACGGTTCAGGGCGGTACTTTGACTGATGGAACAGCGACAATTACGGGTGGTGCCATCACCGCCACTTCTCTCAATTTGAATCAAGTTTCAGGTAATTCAATGGTGGTTTCTACTCTCCCCGCTGCATCGGCCACATCTTCGGTCATCCAAATTGGCAATGCCTTAGTTGGCGGCAATGCGGCAGCCAACGGAGGTACGTATATCAGTGTAAATGCTCCCGCATCTGGTGCCGGATCGGCAGCTGACTTTATCAATCTTCAAGGCAATGGAGTATCTAAATTCAAGGTAGATAAAGACGGAAATGTTAATATTGCAGGCGCGTTTATCGGTAGCAGCTCGGGCGGTGATTTCTCGGTGCCAGTTACTATTACCTCAACCACCGCACCACAATTAACAGTTAAGTATGATAACAGCAACTATTACACAACCACGGTAGCGGCAAATGGGCTGACTACCTTTACGGCTACAGGCGCAGGAGCGGGTTTTGCTTTCGGATCGCCAATTACATCTGGTAGTTGGCAAGGCTCGGCAATTGATGTTCAGCATGGCGGCACAGGGCTAACCACTATTACCAGTAAAGGGGTTATGTACGGTAATGGTACAGGCAATGTTAGCGTAACGGCGGCTGGTGTATCCGGGCAATGTTTAGTCGCAGATGGGTCAGGTACTCCGGTGTTTGGGTCTTGCGCAGGGGTAGGTTCTGGTGCCACATTGCAAGCAGCATACGAAAACGGTAATACAATCACCACTTCCGATGCCAGGGATCTTACTGTTGTTTTGTCGAATACCGCTACCGATGCCAACTTTAGTGTCAACATCGCTACTGGATCTACGGGAAAGTTTCAGGTTCAAGGTAACGGTAGTAACGTGGCCACCATCGATTCTGCCGGTAACATCGTATCCCTTGGTTCAGTAACCGGCGCCACTTTAAGTGTGGGTGGGTCGACCGCTCTAACATTATCCGGGTCAAACATTGCTACGAATTCCAGTATCGTGCCAACTGGGGCAGGGATTAATTTAGGATCGTCCTCCGCGCACTTTGACACCGGTTATTTTGACAATCTAAACATTGGGTCAACAAACGTGAATGGAACATCGTCATTGTCGTTTACAATTGATACCAATCAAGCTACCGACAATGTTGATAGCCAGCAGATTCAGTTTTATCTTGGCCCGGTTAAAAGTACTTATGCAGCGTTGCAATGGACCGGTGCCTCAGACAGGTTTGATTTGTATTCAAGGCTTGGCGCATCAACCTACGCTACTCTTAAAGTGGGTTCACTTATCACTTCAGATGCTTCGGCAACCGCGTTAATAGTGGCACCGTCCACTACTTCAACGTATTACTCGCTACAGGTTGATTCCTCAGCGGCCAGCGCGGCAACCGGAATTAAGATTACCGCCAAAGCGGCAGGATCCGGAGCTGATATTTCGACGATTTCATCTGCCGCCAATGAAAACCTTACCATTAATGCCAAAGGCACCGGTACAATCACACTTGGTGATGTAAGCACTGGCAATATTATTTTGGGCACAGACGGTGGGAATATTGGGGTTGGTGCCGCACCTGGAGCATACAAATTTGATGTCAACGGCACCTCTAACTTTACCGGGTTGCTTACAGTCACCAGTGGAGGAATTGGGATAACTGCTGGCGGTCTTGCGGTTACCGCTGGTGGAGTCACAGTTACAGCTGGCGGATTGAATCTAAATTCTACAGGAATTATTAATACCGGATCTATCGCAGGTGGTACCACCGGATCGTTCTCTGGAGCGGTTTCTGCGGCATCGTTTAGCGCTACTGGTGGAGTTTCGGGCGCGTCCGTAACCGCCACCGGCACTATTCAAGGTGGTACACTTACCGATGGCACCGCCACTATCACCGGTGGAGTATTGACCGCGTCAACCGGTACGTTTAATCAAGTCTCTGGTACTTCGTTGGTTGTATCCACGGTGCCGGCTGCATCATCTACGGCGTCAGTAATTCAGGTTGGTAGCGCCATAGTTGGTGGAAATGCTGCTGCAAATGGTGGTACTTATTTTGGCATGAATGCTCCGGGAAGCGGAGCCGGTTCTGCGGCAGACTTGGCAAATTGGCAGGTTGGTGGAGTGTCAATATTTAAACTTGATTCTGCGGGTAATTTAACTATTGCCGGCACTCTAGTGGCGTCTAGCACCGGATCGGTAGGATATTGGTCCAGGAGTGGTACTACAATATCCACTGCCACTGCTGGCGATGTGTTATCAATTGGCACCATCGTTACCCCAGCTGCCACTAACCTTGCCTTGCAACCAACCACCGGTATTGTGGCGATTAATACTTCCGGAGTACAAAACTACCTACGTGTTTATGATTCGGCCGGTACAAAATACGCTGAGTTAACTCATGATGGTACTAATGCAGTTATTTCGAGTAGCTCCGGTGAGCTCCAACTTACCGGGTCTGGCACTAGCCAATTTATTTTAGGTAGCACCGGTACCGCGGTAAACTTGTTATTCCAAGAAAGCTCAACGCTAGGTGGAGCCGACGGAGGTGGTAAGACTATTACTGTTGGAAATGGCGCTGATGTATTTAATTTGAATGTCGCAACCGTTACCTACAATGTTGCTACTCTTACCGCAGCCACTGGTTTGGTCGTAAACAACTCCGGCAACACGTCAACAGCTTTACTGGTTAACGCTGCCACCGGACAATCGGCAAATCTATTAGACTTACAAGTAAACAGCGTTTCCAAATTCTCTATCTCAGCTGCTGGTGCCAGTACCTCAACCGGAAGCACTATCGTTGGTAACCAATCAATTACCGGCAACTTGGCGGTGGCATCATCTAATACCACTCAAACCGGCACATCTGCGGGGATGTCTGTTCAAGGCAACTCTCTTACCACTGGAAATTTGGTTGATGTTTCGTCAAGCTCGCTTACTTCGGGCAATCTGGCTAACTTGGCGGTTACATCCACCGCCGGTACAGCTAGTGGATCAGGCAAAGCGCTTAACATCGCCGTTTCTGGGGCTAACGCAAATACCGCCTTCACTGCTTACGGACTTTATTCCAGTGTTACAAACACCAACGCAACTTCCGGCACTAACGTTGCCGCTTACTTAACCGCATCCGGTGCAACTACGGCAAACTATGCGTTGCAGATTGCAGCCGGACAGCTAATCAGCCAATCGAACGGTGCCGCTTCTACTCCCGCCGCGTTGTTGACGGGCACTTGGTTCTCGGGGGGCGATGCTACCACTACCAAGCCTCAACTACTAGTCGAACCCGCCGGTACCACTTCAACAGGATGGTCTACTGCCGGTACTGGCATCGGTGTCAACGCCGCTACCGGATTTACTGGTAATCTTATCGATGCGCAATTGAATGGTGTGTCAAAATTCGCAGTTTCCTCAGCCGGTGTTATCACCGCAGCCGGTACGATTAATGGCGCCACAATTTCAGGTGGGACGTTGTCAGGCGGTACATATTCAGGCACTGCCTCAACCGGAGCTGCGGCATATTCGCTAATTGCGCAAGGCGGCGATGTTAATTTACAGGCGTCAACCGGAATCGCCAACATCAATATGGCAAGCGCCCAAAACTACTTGCGGGTTTATGCTTCGGATAATACTGACTACGTTCAGTTAACACACGATGGAACTGATGGCATAATATCTAGTTCAAGCGGTAATTTGATTTTGCAAGGCACCGGTACTAATCAGTTATTATTAGGAGCGTCTGGTAACGCGTCCAACCTGGTTTTTGCCGAGAACTCATCCATCACTTCAACCGG
Organism: Patescibacteria group bacterium; assembly: GCA_041660565.1. Classification (NCBI taxonomy): domain Bacteria; species Patescibacteria group bacterium. Next base: position 374,153 of record JBAZWC010000001.1, on the reverse strand, counting down.
TGGAAAGACAATCACAGTTGGAACCGGTACTGATATCGTCAATCTTAACACTGCCGGTGTAACTTATAACGTTACAGAATTAACAGCCGCAGCCGGGTTAACTGTTACCGGCAATGCCACAATTACAGGGACATTAGACGCTACTCTGGCCGCAGCTGGAGCCGGAACCGCATTGGTCTTAAATGGCACCTCAATTATTCCGCAATCGTCGTCGCTAAAGTATAAAACCGATATCACCACCAAGGTAATTGATTCCAGTGCAATTTTATCCTTACGGCCGGTTAACTTTACCTGGAATCAAAATTCATCTACCCCGGGATTACAAGATTTTGGGTTGATTGCTGAAGAAACAGACCAGCACGTGCCAGATTTGGTAATTAGAAATGCTGCAGGCGAGATAACCGGTGTTAAATACAACCAACTGGCCGTACTTTACTTGCCAATATTGCAATCTCACGATGCCTTTATCACCGACGCCACGCCAAAGATTAATTCGTTATTAACTACTACCGCCAGTCTACAATCTCAGATAAACAACATGGCAACGGTAATTACCACTACCACGCTAAATGCAACCACCATAACTGCTGGTACGGTAAACGCTGGATCGGTGGTAATTAGATCGGCAAATGCGGCCGATACCGCCTTGGCAATCAGCGCAGCGCAAGATCAAACTGGTGATCTGCTATCCATAAAGAATAGCTCTTCAGTATCGGTGTTTACTGTTGATGTAACAGGTAAAATAGCCTCAGGCAACAGCTTGCCGGGTGTGCCGATTGTCGGTGTAGATCCAAACTCTGGAACAGTAGCGGGAGATTTAACTTCAGCCACCAGTGCCTTAAAACCAAGCATAGACGCTGGGCTTAATATTAAAATTGCCGCTGGCTCAGTTTATACCTCTGACAGCATTTCCAGCCCAACCAAGATTTCCCGTTGTGTTGTAAATTCTGATTCAAGCCTTGCGTTGGATGCTTCGTCTATTGAATACGTTTACCTTACTGCAAGTGGTACCGCTTCAACCACCGGACAAGCTTGTGAAGTGCATAAGTCGGTAGATTTGCCAGCGTACAACGCTAACTATCCAACAGTAGTTATCGCCAAAGCGACAACGGGGATTAACACCGTATCAAACATAGTCGATACAAGGTTCTTTATCGGTGGCACATTCGTCTATACCAACACCGCAGCCGCCACAGAGCCTGCCAGCGCAGTTATTAATGATACCTCGGCAGACAACCAAGTCAAGCAAACCGGCGTAGCGTCTATGACCGGTGCCGCCGGAGTAATTGTGGTTGGAAATTCGGCCAGTGGCCAAGCAATAATGATGACTAACGGCCAAGCTTATGTAAAAGCCATCTTTGGGGCTGTTCGTAACACTTGCGCTGTTACCTCCACCACGGCGGGCGCGGTTGATTCAACTGAAATTGGTGCGGTTAACTCTTGCTTTGGCGCAGTCAAAACCAACGCATCAAATATCCTACCATCTGTGTTGATAAACATTAGCTTGAATTAGGTAAAATGAAAATAAATCTCAAATCCCAATTTTTAATTTTTAAACTTCTTACCAAAGGACGGCTAAGGATTATAAGAGCTGCCCGAAGGATAACTAGGGCTACTTTGTCTTCCCCCATTATCCATCATGATCCCTTGTGTTCCTTTGTGGTGGTTACCATCGGAATATTTGTCGGTTTCGCCATCTTAACCGGATCAGCCCATGCATCTACGCAGCCGCTTTTCTTAAATCCCACTACTGCTGAAATCTCGCTTGCACAAGGTGGCTTTCAAAATCAAGTTGTGCGCATTATCAACCAAACCACTTCGACGGTAAATCTAAACGCTACTGTTACAGGCGCCGCACCAGACCAAGCATCCGGTGATCTAAAATTAGCTTCAGAAAATAGCACCAACACTATTCAAGCTAATAAATCGGAAACTCTTCCTTATATAACTGTTTCAAATCCCAAAATTACTATCAACGCTAGTCAAAAAGGCGAAGTCAATTATTCTGTGTATGTGCCAAAATCAGCTAAGCCCGGTAGTTATTATGGAGCGATGCAGTTTGGTGTGGGTGACGCGGCATTCATTCGCCTAACGGTTTATAATCCAAACCAAACCGTAGCGTCTGTTACTCCAAGTATCACTAATTTCTCGCTCAGTCGAGTTGCGCTTACGCCAACGCTCAAGTTGTCCGCCACCATTTCCAATCCAACTACCACCGCCATTCGTCCAAGTGGAAACGTTACATTTTACAACTACAAGAATAATGAGGTTGGTATTACGGCGATCAGTTCGAGCGGCAAAATGCTATACCCCGACAACACCGGTTCGTATAGCACAAAATGGCGAGGTTCCGGTCTGATGTTTGGCCGCTACACCGCCAAGCTAACTATCTTTTCCGTCAACGGGTTCCCGGCAATGTATTCGGAGCGCGTGATCTGGATTCTACCGTGGTGGTTGATGGGGGCGATAGTACTGGTTTGTTTTGCGATAATCAGATTTAGACGAAGTATTTGGAATGGCATAAAACATCTGTTTAGAAAAGCACTAAGCACGAAGCACCAAATTCGAAACAAATTAAAAGCACATAAATTTTAAATTAAAAACAAGAAATGACAATGAACCAAAATCCGACCCCAATTTATGACTTAGAAGAAAGAACGGCTAAATTTGCCCGTGATGTTAGGGTGTTTATCCGTAATTTACCTAAAACAATTGCAAATATTGAGGACGGAAAACAAGTCGTTCGTTCTTCTGGTTCTATTGGAGCAAACTATCTTGAAGCTAACGATTCACTCAGCAAGAAAGATCTTGTTATGAGAATGAAAATCTCTAGAAAAGAAGCTAAAGAAACATGCTATTGGTTAAATCTAATTTATGTAGAAGAAAATTCCGAATCAGATAAACAAAAAACAAGTCTACAAAATGAAGCTAAAGAACTAATGTTAATTTTGGGATCAATTATTCAAAAATTGGAAAAGTAATGAATAAAAGTTTAAGTATTTTTAATTTTGAATTTAAGAATTTGTTTCGTGCTTCGAATTTCGTGCTTAGAATTTTCGTTTTCGCTACTATTGGTGTTCTCTGGCTATTCTTTGGTGCGAAAACGACGCATGCTTCTGCCTGTGTATCTCAAGCCGGCGGGGCCGGTAGCTGGAACAGCACTGCCAGCTGGACGTGCGGCAGAGTTCCCACCACCGCTGACAGCGTGCAGATTGCTGCGGCGCAAGATATCACGGTAGATGTTACCACCGCGGCTGTTACATCAATAACTATAGACAGCGGCGCCACCTTAAATGGAGGAAGCTACACCATTAGCACCACCGGCTCCTGGAGTAACTTAGGTACCTTTACCGCCAGTACCAGTACAGTCAAGTTTACTGCCACCTCAGGCTCCTACTCCCTCTCAGGAACCCTCAACGGTACCAGCTCCTTCTATAAGGTGATCTTTGACGCCGGATCAGGGAACAACCCTACCTGGACCATCGAAGATCCTATGATAGTCTCAGCTGCTAACGCTGCCGATACCCTAGTGATTAACTACGGCACTGTCACAGTTGGAAACGGTACCGGTGACTCTCTTGAAGTGAATGGCGAGACTAAGATTGCCTATGCCTCAGGCTACACTGCCACTCTGCAAACCATGAGTGGTTTGGCCCCTGGAAGCACCGTTACCATTGACATCAACAACAACGCTTCTCCTGCTAACTGTACCAACTGCTTCGTAGAGGTTGGCTTCACCTCTGGAGCAGGACAGGGTAACCTTATTATCAACAAGAACACCATCCTAAGGCTCAACTCAGATAACACCAACTCTGACACCTACATCCAAAACGAGTCAACGGGAAAGGTACAGATGCTCGGATCCCTGGACTATGCAGATCAAGCCTCAACCGGAGCTACCGAAACCACTCTCACCGATACCGCTCGTTCTGCGGAGTGGACTACAAACTCCGAAGCCAATAAATATTTACGCATCAGCTCAGGACTGGCTGAAGGCCTCATCTACCCCATTACCTCTAACACCACCACCGAGCTTACCTACACTACCACCGCCTCAGCTTCCTTCACCGAAACAGTATCGGGATCTGGTAGCGGACGCAAGGTTTGTTCTGACTCAACTACTCTTATCACGGCTGACAACCAGCAAGCCGGAAGGTACCTATATGACGAAACCTCTTCTGATTATTTTTTAATTAGAACTTCAATTAATGCCGATGCTGCTTGTGGTTCCTCGTTCGACTCTTTTTCTGTAGTGCCCTATCCGGGCACAATTACTTCTCTTGCTACTGGCCACACAGCCCATATTTCGGATGGGCTACAAGCAACTGATCACTATGAGATCGAACAGTTTGCGCATTTGACTGCCCAATCAGGTACGGCATGCACATCAACAGTGGACAGCACCAAAGCCCCATACTATTCTGCGCCTACTGGTTCTGAAACGGTGATGAACCATGCAGATGTATGTAATTTAGGTAGGGGGACAAATGGCATTTATGCCGGTATTGCCACAGGAGCTGTTAATGGAGCAAATGCCAACGAAGGAGTTTCAGTAAATTACACATGGATTAAAAAAAATAACTACGCCATGTATTTAGGTGGCGGTAAAAATAATAACGCAACCTACTCAAAAGGAATTGTCAAGACCACAGTTCAACAAGCGTATAAACAAGGAATATACATAATTACCGGGGTTGGCTATAACTTGATCGATCAATGCTTGTTTTACAGTGGTCATGCTGTAAGTCTTCAGAGTCGCGGGAACATTGTTTCAAATTCAACTTTCACATCTAGTTCGCCAACTTTGACAAGCAACAACCAAATTTATGATAGTGATATTATTCGTGGAGCACTTGGTTTGAATGGTAACGGAATATTTGTATCAAACCTAAACCTAATTGGATATACTTCGTATCCAATATCAATAGGGACGTCTACAAATAACTATTTTTATAACGTTAATATCTCTTATGCATTAGAAGGAATCCATTTGGGTAATAGTGTTGGGAAAAATATATTTAATAACTTAACAATACATGACTCATATCGCGGATTATATTATTTAGGGGCAAGTAATAACAATATTTTCGTTTCCCCATCTCTCTACAGCAATACATATGCATTTCAGCTTAGTTTATCGTCGTCCGGAAATTCAATTATTAACGGAAACTTTGGAAGTTTGGGAGCTAATACTTACGATTTTAGGGCTTCATCTTCATCCAATTATTTAACCTTATATAATACAACACTAACTTCAACAATTAACGGGATTACATCAGCAAATTCTTCTGGAATAATTTCTAAAAAAGATGCCGGCTCGGGTGGTGTGACCAAAATCTGGGGAGCGTATACCACCCCAACAGCTGTTGCGGAGACCCCTCAAGCCGAAGAAACAGACAAGTATGATTATGCTTCAAACTCTTGGGAAAAGTCCGCTTCGGTTCATAGTTACTATGGTACCGGTACGGAAGACACCGACCTCAACTACGATCTTAGTACCTCCGATTTATCAGCCGGTCCCTACGCCTATCGTGCCTCAGCCACCGATGCTACTACCTTCGCCATCTATCGTGATGAGGTAAGCGTTGGTAACGCTACCGTTGGTTCTACTTTTACTGATACCAATGCGGGAGTAAATGTTAGTTTTAAAATTGATGGTGGCTCGCCAACTGCGTATGTGGTGGGAGACCAATATTCCTTCGTAGTGTGGGATGCCTCGGGTGATACCAACACCACCAAGACAGTTTCTCCTCAGCAAAACGATGACACCGTTACCGTAGCTGCAGCCACTACCATGAGCTTCGATGGAGGAGCTTCTAACCACTCCACCCTCTCTATCGCATCCAATTCTTTTGATCTCATCAACAACGGCACCGTTTCTGGAGGGAACAATGATCTCACTGTCCCCGGTACTATCTCTGGATCTGGCACTTTTAATATGGGTACGGGGAGCACGGTAGAGAATCGGGTTATGGCCTCCAAGAATTTTGGCTCAACCAGTGGCGCGCTTAACTGGGTGTTTGACACTTTAACTTTCTCTAACCCTTCAGTAACTAATAATTATACCATTACCGCTGCTACCGGAGGAACCGGCGTAATTTCTGCCACAACCATGAACGTGGGTAAGAGCGACGATATTCGGACTACTACCTTTGATAACGAAACAAACGACCGTACCCTCAACCTTGGAAACTTGAACATATCTTCCCAAGGCTTATTTACCGCCTCATCAACCGCCCCACTTACCGTCTCCGGTAACTATACCAACTCGGGTACTTTCACCGCCAACTCTGGTACAATAAATATGAACGGGGTGGGGCAGCAAACGCTTTCCGGCACAATGACCGGCGCAAACGCGTTTTATAATCTAACACTATCTAACCCGTCTGGCACCGATGCATCGGACGATGAACGCACCGGCTTTGTTCCCGGCATCATTTTTGGTGCCGCCGCCACAGCCACCAACACCTATGCTATAACCACACCAAGTTGTAGGGTGCAGTACCACAGTGGCGATACTTATACTTGGAACAATATCAACTGGGTGGGTAGTTTGGGTAGGATGATTTTCTTCCGCAATTCTGCCACATCTGGTACTTGGCTAACCAAAGTTACCGGCACGCAGAGCGTCTCGTACGTTAATGTTTCGCGGTCCGATGCTTCGGTTAGTGGTGGTAGTGCCATTTTGGCTAACAATGGTACCAGCCACGATGGCACCAATAATACCAACTGGACGTTTGGTGGCACGGTAAAAAGCACCCAAATTAACGGCGGAACCATAAATATTGGAACAGGAACAGTGAACATTAAATAACTAATTTTAAATTTTAAATGAAGGAATACAAATGGCAACAACGAAGGATAACAAGGGAGATCAATGGATGGCGAGGGGTAACGAGGGTGCCTTGTGTTCCATAGTAACCCCTAGCTATCCCTTATCATCCTTAAACTGGAGGGACCTATGAGAAACCCATTAGGTTATAAAGCTTTGCTAACATACACCCAAGGTGAAGAAATATATGCATTAGTAAAACAATTTACCGCTGCAAACCTTCATCCCATCAAAGACAGCCGGCTCATTGGCCACATGGTAGATTCAGCACGGTCGGTTACTCGCAACATTTCAGAAGGGTACGGGCGCAACAATTCCAAGCAATATTACGAATTTCTGGGTTTTTCCAACGGATCGTTATTAGAATTACTAGAGGATAGCATGGCTCTAGAAAAGGATATCAAGGGAGGGTTAAGGATTGTAACGGATCGCGATGGGACATTAGGGGAAATAAGTAAAATAATCAAACTGTGCATGGGCGAAAAAACAATGCTAAAAAATCAAATGGATAAAATTGAGGTGATGGTGGGGGAACAAGGGCTAATTTCAGAAAGTCAAAGATTGGCCAAACTCCGCTATGAAGAAGGTAAAAAAGCTGTCGAGGATGAGAAATGGTTACAAGATGTAATAAAGAATGGCTACGATCCAACGAAAGATAAATATCATAAGGATTATAAGGGTAATGATGGCAAAAATGGGAAATAAGATTAAAGGAATACTTAGGATGGCTAGGGAATCCCTAAGGGCAACTATGGGACGGCTTTCATTGTCTCCCTTTGCTGTCCTTTACAATCCCTTGTTATCCTTTTTTAGGCGTCTTCGGTCATCCATTGTCTCCTTTAGAAAATCCTTAGTTTCTAATAGAAATCCCTTGCCGCGGGGTTTGACGGCCGCCACTGCCGTTCTCCTCGTCTTTGCTATCATAATTGGCACCATTCCCAACCTTAGTTCCCCGGTATCGGGTGCCTACACCTCCTCCTCTACCGATGCCGATGGCAATACCCACCTAGCTTCCAACACCGTCAACGACACTACCCTTTATGATACATCCCAGGACTCCAGTCCCGACACTCAACAACAGTTAGGTATTGATCCAAACTGGCAGAACGGCATCACCCGAAAGTCCAGCGCCCTTAAGTTTGATGGGAGTGATGATTATGTTACGATACCTGACTCTGAATCACTTAGACCGGGAAGTGGTAGTTATACGGTGGAAATGTGGATCAAACCAATTAATACAACCGGTTATGTTTTTATTAAGAATAATGGATCAAACAATAAACTGTATGTCTTGTACGCAGCGGGCATGTTTAGCATTACTTTTTATTCTGGGAGTACAGCTTGCGCTGATAACGCCCAAGCCTCCGCTACAGCCAATGCTTGGCAGCATTTAGCTTATGTTATCAATCAGAATGATAAGACCTTAAAGTTGTATAAAAACGGCAGTCAAGCTGGTTCAACCAGGTCTATTGTAAATTGCCCAACTAATACTGGCACAGGAGCAATGACGTTTGCGGCAAATAGCTCCGGTAGTTCTTCAACTAGTGCATATTATGATGAAGCTAGAATTAGCAATACCGCACGATACACCACAAACTTCACTCCTTCTCGTCGGTTATCGGAAGATGCCAATACCGTTGGTCTCTGGCACTTTGATGAAGGCTCCTGTGAAGCCGCCAACCCTTGCTATGTCAAAGACTCATCCCAATACGCTAATACTGGAACGTTGATGAACGGCGCTTCCAACTCTCCCGCTGCCGATGGCTCAGCCAACGGTCCTATCTTTGTCTCCGGCTCTAACGCCATTATGGATGGGTTTGTGGGGGATAACCCCGATACCCCAAGCTTCAATACCCCAGGTGGCAAAACCGGAGCAGGCAACTTAACCCTTGGTGCCCAATCCTCCACCACCTCCAAAAAGTCTTACGAGGTTAAAACCGTCCCGTCCAGTGGCCTGCAGTTTGATGGGAGTAATGACTATACGACACAAAGCCTATCTTTGAATAGTAGTACGATAACCTTTGAGGCTTGGGTTCGTACTAGCACAGTAGGTGGAGCGTATATTAAAATTATTGATTCAAGTCTGGCAGGATCAGAGAAAATGTACCTTGATAGAAATGGCACAAAATTTCGATTTGTCCAAGGTGGTACCATTGCACAAGGCGCCACCACTATTAGCGTCAATCAATGGTACCATGTTGCAGGTGTGTATAATAGCGCTGGTTTAAGCCTATACATAAATGGCGCATTAGATGCGTTTACTGCTGGTTCAGGATCGGCAATAAGCATTGATAATACTAAACTGGCAAGTAATCCCAACGGAGATAATTATTTTTGGACCGGTCAAATTGACGAAGTCCGTATCTCTAACACTGCCCGCTATACCTCCAACTTCACCCCCTCCCGCCGCTTTGCCACCGATGCGTCAACGGTAGGACTCTGGCACCTTGACGATGCTACCGGCACTACCCCTGTAGACTCCTCCGGTAACGGCAACACCGGCACCCTCATGAATGGAAGTACCAACTCCCCAGCTGCCGATGGCACCACCAACGGACCCCTCTGGACCGATGGTGTCATTCCCGCGCAGGCGGGAATCCAGTCTATGAACACATCTTCCAATTGGGCCCTCCCAGGCTACCAATTCCGCCAAAAACTCAATCTTACCAATAACGTCGCTTCCATCCTCGCCCCGGGCTACGGCGTGGAGTCAACCACCAACCGTGGTACTTTGATGGATAACAACCAAATGCGTTCAGATGGCAACGACACCCGCATCGTCTACCAACCCGCACTTACCACCAGTGGCGTTTCTACAACTAGTAACTCAAACGAATCAATTACAATTCCAGCTAATGTTGATGCCTCTCTTTCAGCCAACTATACCTTTGAATTGTGGTTCAAAAAAACTGATTCCGATTTCGGTACATACCTATTTTCCAAAGGAAATCCGGTATCCTCTCATGATGGGTTTGGCTGTAATTTTTATTCACAGAAAATGTTCTGTCACATTGGAACCGGTACTAGTTATCGTAATATATCGGGATCTCACATAATCGACCCTAACATTTGGTATCACTTAGCAATTTCTGGAAATGGTTCGGCCAATACCCTTAAAATGTACTTAAATGGACAACTTGATGGTTCAGCTACCTACTCTGCATATCTGCCCTCAGCAACAGACCTACTCTTGATGAACCTAGGCACTAGCTATGGCTTCGGTGGTATTGAGGATGAATTTCGAATCTCAAACATTGCTCGATACAATGGAACATTCATACCTCGCACAACTCCTTTTGTTTCTGATGCAAACACTGTTGGCCTCTGGCACCTCGATGAAGGCTCCGGTACAATCGCCGCCGATTCGTCTGGTAACCAAAACAACGGTGTATTTACCAACTCCCCCACCTGGTCCACCGACGGTGCCATCTCCACCACCCAGGAAGTTCCCCGCTTCCTCCCCCACGGCCACACGGTTAGTTTTAATGGCACCAGTAGCTACGTTACTATTCCCAACAACGCATCCCTTAACACAACTGGAGATCGAACATACGAAGCTTGGTTAAAAACTAACACCGTTCCGACACCCGGATCAGGTGCTTTACAGACCGCCGTCAGTAAAGATGAGGGTGGAGGACCGTCAAACCCACCGTATCAATTTGGTATAGCTGATGTAAGCGGCACAGCAAAGTACTACTGCGCGATGAGAAATAGTTCAGATGCTAGTGTTAGTGCCTACGGTAGTACCGTATCAATTGGAACGTGGGCGCATTTAGGATGCACGTACACGAATGGAAAATTACAATTATATATTGATGGTGTTTATCAAGGTAGTTCCAGTTTGTTTACGGCAGGTGCTGCTTCAACCGGAGCTTTGATAATCGGTCGTCAAAAAGTGAGTTCTGGCAGTAGGTTTTGGAACGGTCAGATTGACGAAGTGAGAGTCAGTAGTAGAGTACGGTATAGAAGTAACTTTACCCCGCAAACTACGCCTTTTGCCAAAGATCAGTACACCGCCGGACTCTGGCATATGGACGATGGTACCGGCAACACCGTAATAGATCAAACTGGTACTAACAACGGCGATATGACCGGTCACGCCGGAACCTGGGTCACCAACGGTGGCAAGGTAGACTCTATCAACCAAACCCAGTTCAAGACCATCGCTCCTATTGCTGCCTCTAGTACTGATGCTGATTACTACCTTTACTATGGCAACCTCAACGAAAAATCCAGTGCGCTTTCCTATAATTCGTATGGTCTGAAGTTTGATGGATCGGATGATTATATCGCCGTAACAAACGAAACACCCTATCGCTTTGCAAACACGACTTTTACCGTTTCTACGTGGTTTAAAACTGCAAGTGCCTCCCTACAAACACTGGTGGCTAAAGGAGACTATTTGGCCTCCACTGGTGGGTGGGGGGTAAAAATCAACGCCGGGATCATAATTGTGAGTACAAAAGATGGAACAGGGAGTGGAAATAGTATGTCGCGATCTTCAAGTAGTTCGAGCTTGAATGATGGTAACTGGCACCAGGTATCAGCCGTAATTACTACCGATACAAGTGTAATTGGCAATAATACGATTAGTATCTATATTGATGGCTCCTTAAACCAAGGATCGCTAACTCAGACCACAACATTTGGTGTCGATACGGTTAATTACCTTTCCCTTGGGGTGAGAGGTGTTCCAGCAAATTATCAAAATTACCTAAACGGTCAGCTTGATGATGTCCGAATATACAGTCGATCTATTAGCGCTACAGAAGCATCAGCTCTTTACACCAACACTCCCTATGTCTCCAACTCCGGCCTAGTTGGTTGGTGGAAACTAGACGATACCACCGCTGCCGGAACCACCGCCGTAGACTCATCCGGCTCAGGCAACAATGGTACCCTTACTAACTTTGGCTTCAACTCAACCTCCAACTGGGTCACCAACAACTCTCTCCTCCACGCCACAACAGAGCCCACGGTAGCCGCTTACTCCGCCATCGTGGAGCAAGAAACTCCGGTCTTCTACCAGTACCGAGGTTCTACCGGTGGCCCCACTCCCACCTTAGACGCCTGGTCCACCCGACAACAGATCTCTTCCTCCCTCCAACAGCTTGGTGCCACCGGAATCTACGTACGTTGGAACCCTCAAGGAAACTATTCCACCTACGACACCTACCGCATCAACGCCTTGGCTATCGAATCCTTTGGTACAACCCGTGGTAAACTCCGTAGTTATCCTTCAAAAACTAATTTGGTGGCCAACAACGGTGGCCTCGACATCATAGACGCATCAACTAACAAACTGTGGGCGCGCTTTGCCAAAGCCAGTAATAATTTAATCGGCTCAAATAATACACTCAAGGTAAAAGCTCTAAACGGTCGTATTTACGTTGCCAGCGCTGATGGTTTAACCGATATTCGGTTAGATGATGATACCGCTTTACGATTTACTTCATCTGGCAATTCAATTTATCAATCTACTCTAGCTAATCGTGGTGCCGCCTCGGCGTATCCCGCAGCTGGTGGAACTGCTCTTAACTCCACTACCGTTAATGATATTTCACCTACTGTAATAGGCACAGCTCCTCCAAAACAATACGTTGCGCTTGCCACCGCCTCTGACTTAAATGTCTTGAATAACTTAACCGGAATAGGTCTTAACAACAATGCACCCACCGATTCACCAATGTACAAATATGCCCCAACCGCCTCAGACACCTATACCAAAGTATTTATGACCAATGCTGGCACGGTATACGGTGCTAATACCACTCACGCCGGGTTAGATGTTTACACAGCTGTAAATGCAGACACCGCCGACCAAGTAGGAACAGCAGATGTTACCTATTCCACCGCTTCCACCCCTGCTCTGCGTTCCAATACCATTAATTCCATATCTGTCACCACCGGTACATCTCTTGCAGATAATACCAGCAACACTGTTGCTCTTGGTACGAACTTAGGTGTTGAAACCATCCAGGAACACTCTACCCAAGCTAGTGGTTTTGTGGAGCATTACGTTAACACTGGCTCCACCGGAACATCAAACTACAACAGCAAGTCATTTGGTAACGCGCTTATGTTTGACGGAACTGATGATTATGTTCCGGTTGCAGGTAATGCCGGTTTGAGACCAACCGTTTTTACTATAGAGATGTGGTTTAATACAACATCTGGTAGTTCTATTTACCCATTAAACTATGGTGCGTACGGCTTTCGGATGAACAGATGGTCTTCAAATGGCACAGTCACCTTATTTTTTGTGAATCAGTATGGGGTAACTGAAGAATGTCCTACTAATAGCTCACAGGCCGATGGCGTATGGCATCATGTTGCCGGTACTATTGATCAATCCAATCTTAAATATAGGATATTTGTGGATGGAACTTTACGTGCCAATTGTAACATGAATGCAAATATCAAATACACCTCATCTGAAACGCTATATATTGGAAGTGGTAGTCCCTCAGCCGGAAGGTTTAACGGTCCAATTGATGAAGTGCGTATTTCTAATTCAATACGTTATTCGGGGACAGTTCTTAATACGAAATATTTTACTCCCACTGTTGTTCCTTTTACCACAGATGCAAACACCATTGGCCTTTGGCACCTGGACGAACGGTACGGTGGGGCTAATGGGATAAATGGGCAGACCGTGTACGATTCTTCCGGTAACGCCAACAACGGTACTCTGGGTGCTGACGCTACCGTTACCACTACCGATCCCATGCGCGTTTCTCCTGCTATCGGTGGCACCTCGGCCAGTGCTACGTCGGTGGGGTTGATGAAAACAGGGGATTTGGGGGAAGATTTAACCTTTGATGGATCTGACTATGTCATCACCGGATCAATTCCAGGTCAATCGGCGATAACTGAATCATTCTGGATTAAAACTACCACAAACAGTGGCGGAGCCCTTAGGTGGGCTGCCAACCGAATATGTAAAATTGCTGGTGTGACTGCACATAAAATGAACTGCGCTGTTGATGGTACCGATGCCGGTTCTGCCACCACGACGAATAGTGTCGATGATGGTGCTTGGCATCATATTGTACTTGTTAGTGGCGCAAGCAGCCAAACAATTTATATGGATGGAATGGTTTCCGGGACTGCAACTGAAACTTTGAATACGGCTAATGGTACCTTAGAAATTGGCCGATCTTCTGCATTTATTAATGGATCAATTGATGATGTGCGTATCTACTCAAGGGCAATAACTGGTGCCGAAGTAGCTGCCCTCTATAACGGCGGGCTTGGTAGGACTGATAATCCATCCGCCAATATTCTCGGTTGGTGGAAGCTTAATGAAGGCTCCGGGCAAGTTGCGGCTGATTCCTCTGGCTTAGGGTACAACGGCACTCTTGGTGCCAACTCTTCCGTTGCCTCAGACGATCCCACCTGGTCCACCGGCTCACCGGTTAAGAACCAATCTGCCCTTTGGGTCGGCACGGCAAGTGGGGTAACCAGTATTTCGTTAGCTACGCAAAAACAAATTGTTTTTTACACCACGGCAAATTCCAGTTTGCCTTCAAATAGCGTAAGTAGCTTAGGTTTGGGCTTAGGGGGTCTTGCCATTGTTGGCACTGATGCCGGTGCCTGGCCTGCCGGTCTGGCCGGTTTTCCGGTAGATGACACCGCTAGTACTAAAGCGGCAAACTACTCTGGGGTGCGGGTAAACTCTGGTTCGGTGCGTGTAAACGGCGGCGGAACCGTTAGAGTTAAATAAGAGAAACGGTTAGGGGGCTTGGGGAGATTAGGGAGATTGGGGGAACAATAAACCAATTAGGGGTGGAACCCCCAATGACCCAAATGACCCTAATTCCCCCAATTGGCCTACTAATTCCCCTAAGAAAGGAACCATGGCCCAGCCTGGTTATAAAACACTAGCTTCCTTTATGATGGCGACTGTTGTATATGATTTAACAGTCAAATTTTGCAAACAGTTTGTTAATAGCAGAGAAAACAGTAGGCTGGTTGAACAAATGGTGCAAGCGGCGCGCAGCGGTAGGCAAAACATAGCTGAAGGTTATATGGAAAAGTCATTAAAGAGTTATATAAAACTGGTGGGCGTTGCAAAAGCGTCCCAAGAGGAGCTGTTGTTAGACTTCCAAGATTTTCTGAGACAGAGAAATTTGCCTTTGTTTAGCAAGGACGACCAAAATGTAAGGGTTTTTAGAGAGTTTAGGGCAATTTGGGTAACTGAAAACACCTTGAATACACCTAATTTTCCGAATGACCCAACTCTAGCGGCTAATATGTTAGTAACCTTTGTAAGTTTAACCACCTTTTTATTAGATAAACAGCTTCTTTCCCTAGAAGAAAAGTTTAAAACTGAAGGCGGTTATAGTGAAAAACTTTTTAATGCCAGAAAAGACCAAAAGAGGAAAGACGGTTGGGGGCATTAGGGAAATTTGGGACATTGGGGGAACCAAAACCCTAATGGTACCTTGTCCCCCCAATCACCCTAATGTCCCTAATTCCCCTAAGGCACCAGGAACCTTTTACACAGTGCTTTTACCTCTTGGTGAATAGCGCGGTGCAACTTAAGGTCTTCCGGATTTGATAATACGTCAATAATCCATTTTCCGGTTTGGTTAAATTGTTCTTCTTTGAATCCTCTGGTAGTCATTGCCGGTGATCCAAGCCGAATACCCGATGGGTCGGCCGGTTTTCTGGTATCACCCGGCAAAACTTGTTTATTTACAGTAATGCCAACGCTGTCTAGTAGATCTTGGGCGCGTAAGCCACCTAGGCCAAAAGGCGTGACGTCTAGTAAGAGTAGGTGATTCTCTGTGGTTGGGTTCCAATTAGAGGGAGGACAATTTGAAATTTGAAATTTGAAATTTGAATTGAAGGAATTTCTTTTTAGGGGGTGTAGGGGCGGACTCATATGTCCGCCCGCCATGGCTGGAACCTCGGGCAATTCATGTTGACCACCGGTCATCCGATGCGGTAGCGAGGACGGTGCCCCTACAGTATCTGCTAAGGCTTTTGCGTTAAGAATAACTTGTTTGGCATAGTCCTTAAACTCTGGATCTAGGGCTTCGGCAAAGCAAATGGCAATACCGGCAATGTTATTATCGTGCGGGCCGCCTTGAATTCCGGGAAAAACTGCGCGGTTAATTTTTTTTGCCATTTCTTCATCATCGGTCAAAATAAATCCACCTCTTGGCCCGCGCATTGTCTTATGGGTGGTTGAGGTTACAACGTGCGCATACGGGTAGGGTGATGGGTGCACGCCACCAGCCACTAGTCCGGCAATATGCGCCATATCTACCATCAAAATAGCACCAACGCTGTCGGCAATTTCTCTGAATCTCTTAAAATCTATTATATAAGGATACGCACTACCACCAGCAACAATCAGTTTTGGCTTATGGGTTTTGGCTAATTCTGCAACTTGATTGTAATCTATGCGTCCGGCATCATAAGCACTAAATTCGAAATCCGAAGCACGAAAAGTACCATTTTTTTGAATTTCTTTTTTTGAATTTTGGATTTGTTTTGTATTTCGTATTTCGTTTTTCGAATTTTCTTCATGTAGTCCATAACTAACAATATTATAAAGTTTTCCCGGTAAACTAAGTTTGTGTCCGTGGCTTAGGTGGCCGCCCATATCAAGCGCCATCGAAAGTATAGTATCGCCCGGTTGTAACAAAGCATTATAAACCGCTAAATTGGCCGGTGTGCCGGAATATGGTTGCACGTTTACAAATTGATATTTGAACAGTTGCCGAGCAAGTTCAATGGCCTTGGTTTCAATTTGGTCAATGACCTCTTGGCCACCGTAATAACGTGCGCCAGCATAGCCTTCGGAATATTTATTGGTTAAAACCGAGCCCAAAGCGCCGCGAATGTTCTTAGACGCGTAATTTTCAGACGGAATTAGCTCCATGCCTTCTTGTTGGCGCGTTTCTTCAAGTTTGATTAGCTGCAAAATGTCTGTTGCGTTACTCATAGTTATTCTCAATTGGATTGATGGGATTAATTGGGAGACAATAATAATTTTAAATTATTAATGAATGAGTACCGAATGATTAAATTTTAAATGGTTCCTTATTTAGTCATTTAAAAATTGGCTATCTTTTCATTAAAAATTGGAAATTTAAAATTGAAAATTGGTCTTTATAAGTTCTTTTACGCTTTTTGCTCCGAGGTCGCCATCATCACGGGAGCGGACGGCAATTTTCTTTGATTCGACTTCTTTATCGCCAATAACCAAGACAAAAGGCACTTTTTGCATTTCTAGATCTCGGATTCTTTTGCCCAAAGTCTCACGTCTGAGGTCTAGGTTAACCCGAACTCCACTTGCTTTTAACTGATCGACAATGGTAGTGGCATAGCCGTTATGCCGATCTGCAATTGGTACCACCACCGCTTGCACCGGCGCTAGCCAGACCGGAAATACGCCGGCGTAATGTTCAATTAAAATGGACATGAATCGTTCAATTGAGCCCATAATGGCGGCGTGAATCATAATTGGGGTCTCATCGTGGCCGTCAGCATTGGTGAAACTCAAGCCAAATCGCGTTGGCATATTCATATCCAGTTGGATGGTTGCCACTTGCCACTCTCGGCCCAAGGAATCAATACCCATAAAGTCAATTTTTGGCCCGTAAAACGCCGCTTCACCAATAGCCTCAGATGCGGTGGTTTTTTTGATTTTGACTACTTCTCGTAACGTGTTTTCCATTTTATCCCAGGTTTTGGCATCACCAAGATATTTATCTGGTTGAGATTGGTCGCCAAGTGATAGACGAGCAGCTGTTTTGATGCCAAATTTACCATAAAAATCATCTACAATATCCCAGATTGCCAGTATCTCGTCTTTTATCTGGTCTTCGCGGCAAAACACGTGGGCATCGTCTTGAGTGATGGCTCTAACGCGGGACAGTCCGTTTAATTCACCGGTTTGCTCATCACGATACACAAACGTAGTGTTGGCGTAGCGTTGCGGCATTTCTTTGTAGCTCCAACTTTTGCGGGCAAAAATTTGAGTGTGGTGTGGGCAGTTCATTGGCTTCATCGCAAATTCGTGGCCTTCACGGGTGTTAATTCTAAATAATTCGTCCTTAAACTTATCCCAGTGCCCACTTTTAACATATAAATCTTTTTTGGTGATGTGGGGGATTTCCACTTTTTCGTATCCCTTAGCACGACGCAAACTCCACACAAAATCATCAAGTAAATCGCGAACAATAGTCCCTTTTGGTGTCCACAATGGCAAACCGGCACCAACGAGGTCGGAAAAGGTAAATAGATCAAGCGTTACACCTAATTTGCGATGATCGCGTTTGGTGGCTTCGTCGATTTGCTTGAGGTATTGGTCTAGTTCTTCCTGGGTCTCAAACGCTACGCCGTAGATACGGGTGAGCATCTGATTTTTTTCGTCACCTTTCCAGTATGCGCCGGCAAGATGGGTTAGCTTAAACGCGCCAACTTGGTCGGTAGATTCAAGGTGCGGCCCAGCGCAGAGGTCAACGAAAGAATTGGGTTGATTGGGGGATTCCAAGCTATAAAAACTTAATTCCTTATCGCCTAGGTCTTTAATCAATTCAAATTTGAATGGTTGATCTTTTTCCTTTGCCAATGCTTCATCGCGGCTCAAATTAAATTGGCGCAAAGACATTTTTTGTTTGATAACTGATCGCATCTCGTTTTCGATTTTGATTAGATCGTCGGGTGATAGGGGAGATTCGAACAGAAAATCATAATAGAACCCGTTTTCAATTACCGGGCCTATACCCAGCTTGGTTTTGGGATACAAGTTTAGCACCGCAGCCGCTAAGCAGTGGCTTAGAGTGTGGCGCATTTTCTCAATTTGAGAAGACATTTCTTTGGTTTTGGGTGTGTTTGTGCGTATTTGTTTCATAATGCCAATATAGCATAAAGAAAACGTTTGGGGAATTAGGGAGATTAGGGTGATTGGGGGTGCGGGGTACTCATTAGGGTAAGAACCCTAATGTCCCAAATGCCCCTAATTACCCAAATCGTCTTTGGTTTCCCCCAATTCTTCACCTTCGGCGGCTGGTTCTTCGGCGGCCATTTCAGCGACTGCCTCTTCCTCGGTCTTTTCTGGCTCTGCTAGTTCGGCTTCAAGTTCAGCTTCGGTTAACGGAGCCTGCGCAACTACAATTACCAATTCCGGATCGGTTAGAATTTCCATGCCGTCTGGGATTTTTATGTCAGATACGTGAATTGCTTGATCAAATTCAGTTAGAGATGAAACATTTACTTCAAAGTTTGGTACCAAATCGTCTGGCAAACATTCAATCTCAAGAGCGTCTAAGTTGAACACCAATTTACCATCTTGCTCGGTAACTACACTGGAATCACCCACAAATTCAATTGGAATTTCGGTGCGGATTTTTTCTTTCATATTTACCTGTAACAAGTCAGCGTGAAGAATTTCATTGGATACCGGATCAAGGCTGACCGATTTGATTAAAGCTTTAATTGGTTTGGCGTCTTCAATAGCAATATCAACTAAGCTAGAGGTACCGCTTTCTTTAAATAACTTGGAGAACAGTTTGGCGTTGGATTGCAGGTGATGAGTTGGCAAGCCTTTTCCATACATTACCAATGGAATTAGACCGTCACGTCTAATAGACTTAACTTTTTTGCCAGTTATTTTGCGGGTATCTGCGTTTAGTTGTAGGCTCATATTATTCCTTATGTCGGCTCCTCACCCGGCTTCCAGCCACCCTCTCCTCAGGGAGGAGAGGGAAAAACCTTGGAACCCTTCTCCTCTGGAGGAGAAGGTGCCCGTAGGGCGGTTGAGGAGGAATTACTTTTTAAAAACTTTGTTAAAATCACCCTTGAACTTGGACAGTTGAGTTCTAAATTGCATTACATCATCCGGCGTAACTACCTTTAAGACGTTTTGTGATTTTTCGCCAACCACGGTGATGGTGGCCATAGCGCTATGATTTTCACAAACTAAATGAAACAAGTAATTGTTCTTAAAAGCGCTACGTAGGTGAATATTGTTAGCCTGATATGGCTTGCCACAATGTACACAACGCAAATTGCTTTGAATTTCCAAACAGATTTGCTTTAGTTGTAAATTGTTCATAATCACCTAAACCATATTATAAACGAAAAATAGTTTTTTTACAACAGGAAAACGATTTGGGAGATTGGGGTGATTAGGGGGATTGGGATAGTGTAGAACCTATTAGGGAAAGAACCCCTAATGTCCCAAATGACCCTAATTTCCCTAATTGGTCTAATAATTAAGATTCCCGCGTCTAAAGCCGGAGTAAATTAACAAAAACGCCGGGATAATTAACCAAGCGGTGTGATATTGCCAAATTAGAGTGATGAGTTTGGACTGATTGCTAAATAAAACCAATCTGTCCACCGGTAGGAATGATAGTATTGTTGAAATTAACAACGTTACCCACAAAAAGCTAAACAAAGTAGACTCAAACATAGACAGGCTGTCAGATTTTCGCCCGGTTGGTATCACCGACAGAAAGCTGGAAAGAATGATGGTTAAAGCAAGAAACAACAGACCCGAAACCATTTGCGTTGTGGCGTCATTTTGTACCCAAAGTTGATTCATTAAGAAGCTGTTATGATGTAAAAAATTATACACCGGAGTGGTGATAACCGAGGTAACGGCCAATGAAATATAGGCCGAGGCAATTTGCCCGGCAATTCGTTCTCGATGCAAAATTAGACTATATCCAACACCAATAACGTAAACTAATACAATTACTGCGTCCCAACTTGGTGATGTTGCGCCCATTTATCCTGCCCCACATTATTTGATCTATAAGTATAGTATGGAATAAGTAGTCGTTGTGGTCAATAGGAAAAGGACGGTTAGGGTAGTTAGGGACGTTAGGGATGTTGGGAGAGCGTAGAACCTATTAGGGAAGGAACCACCCTAACAACCCTAAACTCCCTAACACACCCTATGGCCTCTTACATAAAACAGCGTAGATCTGTTGCAATTGATCAGCGGTTTTTTCGATAGAGTAGTTTCTAACGTCTCTTAAGCCACCGATGCTGATTTTTTCTCTTAAATCTTGGTCTGAAACAAGCGCAAATAAGTGTTGGAAAAACTGATCCGTGCCCACTTTTGCCTTTAACCCGTTTACCTCGTGCTTAACAATATCGCCCGGGCCTAGCATATCGTACACCACGCTGGGACATCCGGCCGCCATCGCTTCAATTAATACGATGCCTTGGGTGTCTGTTAGCGATGGAAAGGCAAATATATCACAGGCAACAAAGTAATTTATTAGATCTTCGTGTTTTAGTGCGCCCAAAAACGTAACCACCGATTGCAATCCTCTAGCTTCTACTATCGTTTCATACGCTTTGCGCTCGGGGCCATCACCTGCTAATAATAATTTGACTTTAGGATTGCGCACGTGAATGCGCCCAAAATCGATTAATAATTGTTTGACATTTTTTTCTTCAGATAACCGCCCGGCGGATAAAATATAAACCTCATCTGGGTTAAATTTAAGCATTGCTCGCAATTTTTTCTTATCATTAAAACGGTAATCCTTTAGCTCAATACCGGTTGGGAGCGCTACAATGTCGGTTTTGACTTTGTAACTCTTGAGCATCTTAGCCATGCTGGGGGATGGGGTGATGACCAAATCAAATTGGTTGCACATTTTTTTAGTCCACCAGCGCATAATTGGTTTGGCTAAGAACGATAATGGCCCGGCATAGTGCGAATATCCCTCAAGATGAGTGTGATAAGTTAAAACATGTGGCAAATTGGCCTTTTGCGCACCTTTTAGACCCAGCCAGCCACAGGCAAACATACCTTGACAGTGGACAACGTCTGGTTTGGTTTCGCTGATGATGGCTGAGATGTGGGATTTGCTTGGCCATGCTACCGGATGCGTTGGCTGCCCGATCAGAGGTAGCGATGGTAGGCGAAAAACGTGAGATCTAGACTTAAAGCTTTCGGCGGCAGAGTGTGGGGCGACAATATCCACTTGATGGCCATTTTTTTCAAGTTGATGCCTAAACAGTTCAATTGAGTTAACGACGCCGTTAATGGTTGGAAGATAGGTTTCGGTGCAAACAAGTATTTTCATAGTGCCATTATAACAGAAATAGGGCAATTGGGGGAATTAGGGAGATTGGAGTGATTGGGAGAGCGGGGGACCAATTAGGGAAGGAACCACCCTAACAACCCTAAACTCCCTAAAAATCCCTAACGGTCTTGGCAATTCCCTTTCTTTTGTGTTATAATCTTTATCGTTAGGGTCGTTAGCTCAGCCTGGTTAGAGCACCTGCCTTTTAAGCAGGGTGTCCTGGGTTCGAATCCCAGACGACCCACCAATTTGCTATCGCTCGCGATAGCAAATAAATTCTAAATTATAAATACTAAATTCTAAACTTTTGAATTTTTTATTTTGGATTTATTTAGTGCTTAGTGCTTAGAATTTAGTGCTTAATACGTTATGACCCCACACTACGTCTATTATAACTAAACATTATCAATTAACTCATCGAGGAGATACGTTGAAACAAGGTTGTTCAAAACAAATTCTCTATATATTTATTGCCCTGTTTGTGGGCATAGCTTTGTTTGGTTATTTACGCCCCCGCCAAGCCACTTCTCAAACTGTCCCAATCTCAGAAATATCGAATGAAGTAACCAATAACAACGTTAAGCAAATTACGGTTGTTGGAGAAAATACTGTCAACGCTACGCTTAAAAACGGTAGCCAATTAACATCACAAAAAGAAAGCTCGGCTCAGCTTAAAGACTATAATATCACTCCAGATAAAGTCAGCATAGATATTCAGCCATCCAGCAATAGCGGCCTGTGGATTACTCTGCTCTCTGCCATCGTGCCGGTGGTATTAATTATTGGTTTCTTTTACATTATGATGCGCCAAGCTCAGGGCTCAAATATGAAAGCGATGTCTTTTGGTAAATCTAAGGTTAAGGCGTACGAATCTAACAAGCATTTGAGTTTTAAAGATGTGGCCGGTTTAGTAGAACCAAAGCAAGAACTAGAAGAAGTGGTGGAATTTTTGCGCTCGCCTGGCAAGTTTTTGGCGATGGGCGCCGAGATTCCCAAAGGCGTTCTTTTGGTTGGACCTCCCGGAACCGGTAAAACAATGCTGGCCAAAGCGGTTGCCGGCGAAGCTCGCGTACCGTTTTTTGCCATGTCTGCCTCCGAATTTGTGGAGATGTTCGTGGGTGTTGGCGCTAGCCGCGTGCGCGATCTGTTTCAAAAAGCCAAGCGTAACGCTCCGTGTATCGTTTTTATCGATGAATTAGACGCTATTGGGCGACAACGTGGCTCGGGCTTAGGCGGTAGTCATGATGAGCGCGAACAGACCTTAAACCAAATTCTGGTTGAAATGGATGGGTTTGAAACCGAAGCCAACGTGATTATTATGGGCGCAACTAACCGTCCAGACGTGCTTGATCCTGCTTTGCTTCGTCCCGGACGATTTGATCGTAGGGTGATGGTTAATTTGCCTAATAAAGACGAGCGCGTGGCAATTTTGGAAATTCACTCTCAAAATAAGCCGTTATCAAAAGAAATTGATTTGGCTCGTATTGCTGCCATCACTACCGGTTTCTCTGGCGCCGATCTTAAGAATGTGGTTAATGAAGCGGCCATCTTAGCTGTTAGAGACGGTAAAAAAATTGTTACTCAGCATTATATCCGTGAAGCGGTAGAGCGCGTGGCCATGGGGCCTGAGCGCAAATCACATCGTTATACCGACGCAGAGCGCAAAATGACTGCATATCACGAAAGCGGTCATGCCGTTTTGGCGCAACTAATGCCAGAGGCCGACAAGGTAGAAAAAATCACCATCATTCCGCGTGGTATGGCTGGTGGATATACTTTAACCACTCCACTGGACGATCGCCATTATGTCAGCGAAAATCATTTTAAGGCTGATTTAGTGGTGATGATGGGTGGCTGGGTGGCTGAAGAATTGATATTTAATGAGATGACCACCGGTGCGTCAAATGATCTGAAAAACGCCACCAAAATTGCCCGAGATATGGTGATGCGCTACGGTATGAGTAAAGAACTTGGGCCTCGTACTTTTGGTGAGCACGAAGAGATGATCTTCCTTGGCCGCGAAATTTCAGAGCAGCGCAATTATTCCGAAGAAGTGGCAGCCAAAATCGACAAAGAGGTCTACAAAATTGTGGACGAAGCGCAATTAATGGCTAAAAAATTGCTTTCTAAAAATCGCGCTGTATTAGACAAACTTTCAGCGTTGTTGCTTGAACAAGAATCAGTTGACCGAGCTACGTTTGAAGGACTATTTAGCTAGGGGGAGGGGACGATTAGGGAGTTTAGGGGAGTTTGGGATGTTAGGGGAGGTTATGACACCCCCAACTGCCCTTACAACCCTTACGCCCCCTTATTGGTCTTTTTGTTCTCTTTCAGGTAAAATAGATCTTACTACAACAAAATGTATGAGGGTAAATGGTTGATCGGATAAAAGGTCTAGTTAACGGTGAGCACAGCTTAAAATCTGCGACAGTTTTGTTGACCATTACACTGTTCTTAAGCAATGTTCTTGGATTGCTGCGGGATATTTTGTTGTCTAACCGTGCTCAATCTTTATCTCAGCTTGATCCGTATTTTACCGCCTTTCGTATCCCAGATTTAATTTTTAATCTACTGGTACTGGGTGCAATTGCATCGGCATTTATTCCAATTTATACCGATTTGCTCAAAAACAAATCACAATCCGACGCTACTAATATGGCAAATACGGTTTTGGGAACGCTAACTTTTTTTGTCACCATTGCCTTGGTGATTTTGTTTTTTCTAATGCCTATAATTATTCCGCTACTTACCCCACTCAGCGCAGTCAATACCATGGCGCGGCAAACCGAAACGATCAATTTGGCGCGAATTATGCTACTTTCGCCATTCTTTTTCTGTCTATCATACACAGTTTCCGCCGTGCTAAACGCACATCGTCGTTTCTTTACGTATAGCGTAGCGCCGCTGGTTTATAATCTATCTATCATTGTGGGCGCATTGCTGCTACCAAAATATGGCATCAATGCGGTGGCGTGGGCGGTGGTGGTTGGCGCAGCGCTTCACTTTGGTGTTCAGCTCCCATCGCTTATTGGAGTGGGCATTAGATTAAATCCAAAAGTAAATATGTTTGATAAAAATGTGGGTAAAGTGGTGATGCTAATGATCCCGCGCACATTATCACTCGGGATGATGCAAATTGTACTGTTATCATTTACTCGTATTGCTGCTACGATGTCCGCTGGTGCATGGACTATCTTTAACTTTGCTAATAATTTTCAAACTACCCCGGCGCTGATTTTCGGTTCATCGATGGCTACCGCGGTTTTCCCTACGCTCACCGACGCCGTAGCCGAAAAAGATCATGACAAATACCAGCACTATTATCTCCGCACCTTGCGTGTAAGCTTATTTGTACTAATACCCGCTACCATTTTAGTCTTCTTGCTTCGCGCTCAAATTATGCGATTATACATTGGTCTTAACCATCATACTTCATGGGAAGATACTATTCGCGCTATCAACACATTGTCTTGGTTTTGCATCTCGTTCGTGGCTCAGGCGGTAGTATTTATCACCGCCAGGGCGTTTTATGCTTTGCAAGACACCAAGAAACCAATGTACGCCAGCGTTATTGGTTGTTTGGCCACGGTGGGCGCGGCGGTTGTTTTGCCTCAGCTGTCTTGGTTTAGTAATGCATCTGGTTATGATGTGGCATCACTGGCTCTGGCGTATAGTTTTGGAATGTGGGTGCAAGCGGTATTAATGATTATTTGGCTACCGTCGCAGTGGAGGGGTGATATGACAAAGGTGTACCGTCGAATTTTGCCGATCAGCTTTATCGCCATTATCTCCGGAGCCTTATCTTGGCTCACCCTACGCATAATTGGCAATGGGTTAAATTTGAATGATATTGTGCCGTTTGGGTTTGAAGGATTTGGCACCAGAACCGTTCTTGGCATTATGATTCAGGCGTTTGGGGCAGCGGTGGTTGGCCTTGGCAGCTACGCCTTAATGGCAAAATGGTTCAATATGGAAGAGCTTGGCTGGCTGATTAGGAAGAAAAAGCTTGAGGAATAAATCCTCTATGAAAATATATATTGACCAATCGGGCAAAGTTGAGCAAACACAAAAAGACACGGTTTTGGCGTGTGTATCTTACATGGGTAAGTCCAAGCAGTTTCGTTCAGTTAAGATATCTGCTCGCACCAAAAGACGGTTGCAGGATATCTTTCGGCAGGTAGGGCGGCCCCGAGATTTTGTAATCTATGTTTTTAGTGCTGCCTGTTATTTATTATTTAAACCGGATTTGATACATGAGCCTGATGTCATCATAGATATAGAATACCCTGGTCAGGAAAAAAATATTATTAAAATTATAAATGCTTTATGCGCTGATAAAAAAATACCTGATCCGATGGTAAGTTTCTCTCTCCTTGGTAAGCTATCCGAGGCTCATGACCGAGCGATTAAAACACTTCATAAGCAATACAAAACTGACTTGATATTGTCATTTGAAACAATATACAAGGAATGTTTTTCAACAAAAAATGGACGTCCAGCGCTTAAATACCAGGTCGCAATGACTTCAGGTAAATCGGCACCGCTACGTCCAAATCTATAGATAATGTATCAAAAGGGTTACAAAATGTCAAGTCTAAAAACCCAAAAAACCAATTTGCATTCTTATTTGCGGTTGTCTCCGTGGGCTTTGTTTGTGCTGATTGTGTTACTAATTATGGGTCTAATATTTTTCACAATCTGGATTATTGTGCCATTTCGCGATAGCTTAAGCAAAAAAGCATGGAACTCAACCTCATTTTCGGCCAAATGGTTTCAGGTGATACTGCCAAAACCATCTAATAATAGTCAAGAATATTTTGTCTATATTACCGATAGTCAAATAAACTACATTATCACTCAATTAAATATCCCAAACACCAAAAACCTTTCGTCCAAAACAACTGCCACTCAAATAGAAACTACCGGTACTTACACCACACCTACCGATCTGCCGTTAATATTTTATTGGATCCCAAAGGTTGATTCTAATGGTAAGCTAACTGTCAGTGTAAACGATCTTACCGTAGCTGGGGTGCGGTTGCTGCCTTTAGCGACTACCGAAGTGCGTGCCGGATTAGCAGATTCGCTATCAAACTTGATAAATAGTCGAATTATTGGTAAAATAACAAATCTAAAGCTTGAGCAAGGTCAAATAACCGCAACAGTGGTAAATTAATGAACAATATTCGAAACTTTTGTATTATTGCACACATTGATCACGGCAAGTCCACTCTTGCCGATCGTCTTTTAGAAGTAACCAATACCGTAGCCAAGCGCGAAATGAAAGAACAGCTTCTCGATACTATGGATATCGAGCGCGAGCGTGGTATTACCATCAAATTGCAACCAGTGCGAATGCACTACCAATTCCAAGGCCAGGAATATGAGCTAAATCTAATCGATACCCCCGGACACGTCGATTTCTCTTACGAAGTGTCGCGCAGCTTGGCCGCGGTTGAGGGCGCGATCCTCCTTGTTGATGCGGCGCAAGGAATTGAGGCGCAAACTCTGGCCAATTTGTATATGGCAATGGAGCATAATTTAACCATTATTCCGGTAGTCAATAAGATTGATTTACCATCAGCCGAGCCGGAAAAGGTTAGTGAAGAAATTGTTAAACTGCTCGGAATCTCTAAAGATGAAATTATATTTGCATCAGGAAAAACTGGTCAAGGCGTAAATGAAATTCTAGCCGCCGTAATTGAACGTACTCCTGCTCCAAAAATTGATCCCAGTAATGAGCTAAAGGCACTCATTTTTGATAGCATTTTTGACCCGTATCGCGGGGTGATTGCGTATGTTCGAATAACCAGTGGCGCGTTAAAAGCGCATCAAAAAATCAGGATGATACAGGTCAAAAGTGAAACCGACGTAATTGAGGTGGGATATTTTTCGCCAACTCTTAAACCATCAAATACAATCTGTGCCGGGCAAATTGGCTATATTATCACTGGTTTCAAAGATGTTAGTTTGGCGCGCGTTGGTGATACGGTAACGCTTGAATCAGACCAAAATGTAGCTGCGCTTGAAGGATATCGTCAAGTCAAGCCGCTGGTTTACGCTGGCATTTTCTCCGTTGATGCAAACCAATATCCCGAATTACGTGAAGCGTTGGGCAAGCTAAAACTAAACGACGCTGCGTTAATTTATGAACCGGAAGTCTCTGAAGCGCTGGGATTTGGGTTTAGATGCGGCTTTCTTGGTTTATTACATATGGAAATCGTTAAAGAACGGTTAGAGCGCGAATATAATTTGGATTTAATTGCCACTTCGCCCAGTGTTTCGTACCAAATCACCATAAACAAACAAGCTGACGGTGTCGAATCGACCATCATTATCCACACCCCATCCGAACTGCCAGAAGTTACTAAAATTGCTGAAATAGCCGAGCCGTGGGCAGTGGTAGAAATAGTGCTGCCAAAAAGTAACATTGGTGCGGTAATGGAGATGGCGGGAAACAAGCGTGGCATCTATGTTAACTTAGATTATTTAGATGAAGATCGTGCCATTCTAAAATATCAGTTGCCAATTTCTGAGTTAATTGTCGACTTTTACGATCGCCTTAAAAGCATTACTTCGGGATACGGCTCAATGAACTACGAGATGCTTGAATATCGCACCGGTGATTTGGTTAAACTGAACATCCTAGTCGGCGGCGAAGAAGTAGATTCGCTTAGTCAAATTGTGCACCGATCAACCGCAATCGAAAAAGGCCGCATCATTTTAGCCAAACTTAAAACTTTAATCCCACGCCAATTATTTGAGGTGATGTTGCAAGCAGCCATTGGCGGCAAAATAATCGCTCGTGAAGACATTCCGGCGGTAGGCAAAAACGTTACTGCCAAATTATATGGTGGAGATGTAACTCGAAAAAATAAATTATTAGACAAACAAAAAGCCGGTAAAAAAAGGTTAAAAAGAATCGGTAAGGTAGATATTCCTACCGAAGTGTTTCTAAAATTATTGAAGAACTGAAGGTGGTTAGGGGGGGTGGGGTGATTAGGGGCATTGGGAGGGCCGATGGTACCCCTAACTTCCCTAAAATTCCCTAAGCCCCCTAACTGGTCTCAAAAAAGGCAACCCGCAGAGCCGGATGGCTCCACGGGCGTGAGTTGGGCGGTTTAAGCCCAGTATGGTGGGTTGTTGATCTCGATCTCGTTGCGGACGGTTGGCGTTTTGACAATGCCTGATGTTCGAAGGCCGCTGATAAGTGCCTTGCACTGTTTCCTACAGGTGTCATTTGTTGAGTATATGACCACTGAGCAGGCACGATTTATTGACTCGTACGGCAGAATCTGGAACCCGTTCTGGACGCCTATCTGTCCATCTGGCAGGAAGTCGCCATTGCCATGCCTTCTGGTGAAGATCTGCGCCAGGCAGACAGCTTCGGTCAGATCGGATAACGGGCCAAACTTCAACGATGCCAGGCGACGGCAAGGCATCGTCGGGTACAGCACAACCTCCGTGATCCTCAATTGTTTCCCTCCGTCGTGCTAGCGTTGTGTTAGTTATACCATTTTTTATGGCAAAGTTCAACCCGCAGGCGGTTGGCCTACGGGCTAGTGCCGTTCAAAGCATAAGAGAAGTCCTTGCAAACATGCGCTTTGAGTTGCGAGACATTGTCCGGGTCAATCTCCCCGGTGTTAATGCGCACCCAAAGCCCATATTCGTCTCTGGCGACCATCACCACGAATCCGTTCTGCGGGCCTTGCAGGCCACGGCCGCGATCCTTATCTGTGCCATGTTCGCGAGTATAGTCTTGAGCCAGTTGGATTCCCTCCAACGTATCCGATTCTTGATCTATTCTGAACGCTGCCACCCGACCAAGACAGTTATCGGGTGGGTACACCTCAACCAGCGCAATCTCCATCACTCACCCCCGTGAAGCGATTAAGTTTCCAAAGTTAGTTGTACCACTTACTTCAAATAGAGTCAACGACGTTATGCCCTTTGTCATCCCCGTCCCGCTAAGCGGGACTTAGGGGCGCTAAGCGTCCCGACATTATATTCGGGGATCCAGAAAAATATGAATTTTATTATAGGCTGGATTCCCGCCTTCGCGGGAATGACGAGAAAAATAGATTGCTAAAAAAATAAAAATATGGTAACATATAAATAATGTAGCGGGGTGGAGCAGCGGCAGCTCGTGAGGCTCATAACCTCAAGGTCGTAGGTTCGAATCCTACCCCCGCCACCAAATTTAATACTTATGGCGGTGTAGCTCAGCGGTTAGAGCAAGGTCTTCATAAGGCCGAGGTCGGTAGTTCAATTCTACCCACCGCTACCACATCTCCAAAATTTTAAATTTTAAATTTTAAATTTTTAAACAGCGCGGAAGGCGTTTTTTTGTTATTCCGAGTGTGATATATTGAATTGTCATGAATAAAAATATTAGTTCAAACACAATTACTTTACATCCACATTGGCTTGGATTGGTAACGGCCGTGCTAAGATCAATTATAAAAATTGCATCGATTGTATTGATATTACTAGTTGTGAACAATCTGTTGGTTTCAAACCCGAATTTGGCCGGGATAATTTTTGTGATCGCGCTAGCTTTCGTGTGTCTCGACCTCTATAATCTTATGCAATATTATTGGCGTTGGCTAAATTCATTGCTAATTTTTGATCAGGACAAATTTGAGATTAATTTAGTCAGAAAATGGCAGATAGTTCGATTTGCGGTTGATAAATTACAGATCGAAAAGATGACAATTAGGTATCCTTCCAAACTACATCAACGTGTAAATCTTGGTGTGATGCATTTGATGATGGCTGGGAATGTGATTACCTTTCCGTTAATGCGCTTTGATTCCAGTGTCAGTCTCAATCGAGAATGGAACGAACCCGCAGAAAGACCTGTAAGGATTCTTTCTCAGATTTCTCCAACGCGGTCGCTCGAGCCAGCTCCACGGGTCGAAATGACAATGGTTAAAGGCAGAGACGAAACGGATCAGTCGTGGTTTGACCAAATCAGCCAAAAACCGATAAAATATATTCCGGAAAGAGTTGAGCGTCAGGTATCCAAGAAAAATAATGCAACGTCAGATCCAATTGAACTAATAGAAGGTCAGGTAGTGTATTTGAGATGAAAGTTGACCTGTTTGATTATAATTTGCCCGAGAATAAAATTGCTCAAGCACCGGTGCGACCGCGTGAGCGAGCAAAAATGCTGGTGTATAGCAGAGAAGCAGATCGAATTTTAGATAGAACGGTGGCAGATTTGCCCTCGTTTATTCGCTCAGGAGATTTGCTTGTCTTTAACGTCTCGAAAGTGAGGCACGCGCGGTTGATGGGAGTTCGCCAGAGTGACGGCAAAGAAATCGAAGCGTTAATTTTAAAATCACTGAGTAAAGATGGACAATTTGAGTGTTTACTTAGGGGGAAAAACATCGAGATTGGAGAAAAGATAAGATTTGATGATGTTCATTGTGAAATAATTAATAAATTAACCGATGGGATGGGGCGGTTTATTATTCAAACCAATTTATCATCCCCCGATTTCATCCTGTTTTGCGAAGAATTTGGTCACCTGCCTCTGCCACCTTACATTCACAACCCGCAACTAGCCGGTTTTGAAGACGAGTTATATCAACCCATTACCGCCAAAATATTGGGTAGCGTGGCCGCACCTACCGCCAGTTTGCACTTTTCACCGGAGTTATTGGAGAAGCTGAAGCAAGGCGGAGTTAAAACCGCGGAAGTGATTTTGCATGTTGGGCTGGGCACGTTTTTGCCGGTGAGGGTGGAAAATACGAACGATCACGTAATGCACTCAGAGGCGGTAGAGGTGTCTCAGGCGGTAATTGACCTCATACATCAGACAAAAGCCAATGGGGGCAGGGTGGTGGCAGTTGGGACCACTGTGGCCAGGGCGCTTGAATCAGCCGGAAATCAGCCGTATTTTGGGGAGACAAATTTGTTTATTACCCCGGGCTATCGGTTCAAAGTGGTCGATTGCTTATTGACTAACTTTCATCAGCCAAAATCTACGCTGCTGATGTTGGTTTCGGCGCTTACGGGGCGAACTAAGTTATTTGATTTATACGATCACGCCCAAAAATCAAATTATCGTTTTCTCTCTTTTGGCGATTGCATGCTTATAATTTAATTTTCAATTTTCAATTTTCAATTTCAAATGAATGGTTGCTAATTTTAAATGACTAAATAAGGAACTTTTATAAAATTTAATCATTCGGTACTTATTCATTTAAAATTTTGCCTTTAAAATTTAAAATTCATGGCGACTCAGGCACTTGTCTGAAAAATTGAATAGCTCTACAATTATAATATGAGAAATCTCTCACGGGGGATTATTTTTGTGGCAGTGGGGCTGGTTTGGATTTTCTTTTCTCGTTCCACGTTGGCGTTTTGGACGCTTAACACCGCCGATATTCAGTCAAATCCACTGTGGGCCGGGGACAAATTGGTTTGGAACGATAATCGCCTGGGATACGAGGCGATTTTTGTGCGTCTTGGGGATGGGGCTGTTCAACCACTTTTGGCCGCGCCTTCTGCTTTAGTGGCCGCGTCTGATAAATACGTTCAGTTTATCTCGGATGGTAAAACTTACTATTTGTGTCTTACATCAAATACTATTTTTACCTCAGTGCCAGATTTTGTGAAAAACGATTTGTCATATCGATTATTATCAAATGGTGGTGCAGAAATTGTATCAACCCAAATCAACGACATTGTAATAACAATGGTTGATCCGCCAGCATTTACAATTTACAGCGAGTTTAGTGCTAACCAGTCTCACTTTTTTGGCTCGTCAAATGCGGCGTCGGTTACTCTATCAGCCAAAAGCGACAGTAATTTATATAATCAAACTGCTTTGGTTTTGGATCAAGGTTGGGATATCGCTCAACTTATTCCGATAAATGCTCCAGATGGAGAATACATTATCTCTGGTATTGCCACTTCATCAATCGACGTTTCAGGATCGCCTCAAGTTGTAGGAAAAATTATAATCGATCATACTCCGCCGGCAATCGATCAACTAAATGTCGAAATTCAGGTTGATCAAATAAAATTGCATTGGCATACCGATGAAAAAACAACCACGCAAATTGTTCTGACACCAATGCAAAGCGATCTTAAAGCAATCACTAAAAATTATAAATCTTTAACCAAAAGCCATACCAACACTATTAGCTCGCTTGTCCCATCGGTTAGATATTCCGGGGTGATTATCGCAACCGATGTAGTGGGAATTACTAGCGAATATCATTTTAAAATCGTCATGCCCTCATTACACTCAATCAAGCCAAATGATTATGCTGAGCTTGCGCCAAGAGAAAAAGGAATCTGGCGAGGATATCTACTGGCTGAGCCGGGCGTAATTGCCGAAGACAAGGCGTTAATTATGTTAGATAAACCGTATATTTTAGATTGGACCGTTGGTCGGCCGCCGCCTGGGATGGTGCGGGGATCGAATGTGGTAATTTACGGCACGGTAAACAGTAAGGGCAACAGTATTTTGATGCATGGGGCGTACAGCATCGAAGTGCTTAACGGGTCGGCCAACGTCGATTCCGCTTGGATTGGGGTGAGTGGGGTTTTGACCAGTGTGGCAAAATCGGGCTGGAAAATTAAGTTGGTAGATGGGACGATTGTTGAAGCGGAATGGTTAAATTATCCGTCAAATCTCCCTAAAATTAAAGATAAAATTGCGATTTTTGGGCTTAGATATCAAAAAAGTAGCGGAGACTGGGTAATTGCCGCGACTGATTGGCAGATGATTGAACCGGCAGTGGTAAAAACGACAACTGTGTACGCGTCGGTCGTTAATTCGACATCAGTTATTGCACCAACCGAGTTTATAACGGCGACCACGTATCAACAAACAGATACGCAATCCAGTGACAAATCAGATCAAACGTGGTATTATTTAGGTCTGATAGTAACCGAGGTGGTGATTTATAAAATCTTCTTTTTATCTAAAACTAAATAATTTAGCTGATACAGATAAACTGGGCCAATTGATAGGACGGAGTTGTATTGGTGGTGAGGTGATTTTTTTGACCGGAGAGCTTGGTGCGGGCAAAACCACGCTAACGCAATCGATTGCAAAAGAATTGGGCGTTCAGTCAAGCGTATCAAGCCCAACATTTGTAATGATAAACGAGTACCAGTTAGCAGATCAAAATATTTTAGCGCATATAGATTTGTATCGTACCGGAAAAATAGACGATGTAAAATCGATTGGTTTAGACGAGTTGCTTGGGTCAAAAGATGTGATTTCGATTGTTGAATGGCCGGAAAAACAGCCAGTAATCGAATCTTTTGGTCATATTCATCTTACACTAAGCCGGATTGGTCAAAAACGACAGGTTTTAATCGAGAATCATGGTGAGGATGAAGAAAGCTTAAGATTGTTTGAAACAATAACACGAGCATGTCATTCCGTGCTTGACACGGAATCTATATAATAAAGTCTTTTATAGTCTGGATCCCGGGTCGAGCCCGGGATGACAAAGGAAAAGAATGAAAATATTATCAATAGACACTACAACTGAAACAACTAAACTCGAAATCATAATCGACAAGCAAGTAGTTGACCAAATTGCGTGGGAATCCGGGCGTAATTTAGGGTCGGAGCTGTTGCCAAAAATTGATCAATTGTTAAAACAAAATAAAATTGTACTGTCTAATCTAAATGCAATTGTGGTTAATCCCGGCCCCGGGTCTTTCACCGGTACCCGAATAGGTGTGGCTACGGCAAATTCGCTGGCGTTTGCACTGGATATTCCGGTTTCAACATCAGCTAACGTAAATCATGGACATTTTTCAAGCCCGGTGGCGCCGGTTTATAGTTCCGAACCATCGGTCACAATAAAAGAATCCAATCATTCCAATTAGTCCAATTTATCCAATTGGAGTTAGAAAAAGACTATTTTAATAGAGAATCTATTGCTTTGGCCAAATCGGTCTGAGTTAAGGTGCCGCCGTAACGGGTGTCATTTAGAAAAATAGCCGGCGTTTCGGTAATCGACAGTGCATTGCCGTCTGCCACGTCTTTATCTACCACATCGTCAGCTGTTTTTAGTTTGTCAAAATCACTGGTAAATGTACTCTGATCAATTCCCACTAACACTGCAAAGTTGGCAAAAATGCTGCGAAAGTTGGTTGAATCTTGCCAGTTTGCATGGTTTTCGTATAAGAGGTCAGACATTACCCAAAATTGGTCGTGCTGGTTGGCAATTTCGGCGGTTACCGCCGCCGAGTACGAATTGGGATGATTAGCGGTGGGGAAAAAGCGAAATTGATATTGTAGGTCGTTTGGATATTGTTCTAGCAGGGCGTTTTTTATCGCCCTGAAATCGGCGCAGGCGACGCAAGCAAAATCGCCAAATTCCACCATCTTAACTTTGGCGCTTGTTTTGCCTTTTGTCGGGGCATCAACTCGCCAAATAGTGGCTTCGGCAGACTGCTGATGATCTGACGTTAGGACTATGGCAATTACGGCCGCAACGGCGAGAACAAATAAAGTAATTACCACAAAATAGCTATTATTTATGTGTTTCACTGGAATGGATTCTTTCTTGAGGTTTCTCCACTGTGGTCGAGTTGACACTCTCCCCGAGTCGAAATGACAATCTGAAGTTAATTATTTTTTGTGTTTTGGGAAATGGAATGTAGTGCCTTTGAATTTTGCCAAATCTTCCTCTCCAAACCTTTTTTTAGCACAATTACCGCACAACACCTCGCCGTTATTAGATAGGTAACCTAAACCAACTGCATCGGACTGAAATGCTGATCGC
Source organism: Patescibacteria group bacterium (assembly GCA_041660565.1). Taxonomy (NCBI): domain Bacteria; species Patescibacteria group bacterium. Next base: position 338,487 of record JBAZWC010000001.1, on the reverse strand, counting down.
GCTGGGTAGGTGGCAGAGGCAACGAATGGTTCGCCAATATCAATTGATTTTCCGCACTCCGAGCAGTCAAACTCATCAACTAATATCACTTTTTACCTCCATCTTTGTTCGCCGGCTTCGCTAAAACCGGGATTAACTGATAATGAACTTGTTTGCCCACATCCATTATATCAGTTTCAATGTCGGGAGCGTGAGTTTTCAGATAATCAATGATGGCAAGATCAAAGGGGGAAACAGCAATCATCTCTACCAAATTATCATGATGTTCTTTAGGCACCTTTTGCATGATCAAATTCATAATGTTGTGGTCAAAAATGGCGTAAACCATTTCTTCTAGTTGATCGCGTTCATCACTTTCAAGCTCATACTGATCTAAAAGATGTAACGCTTCATCTAATGGTACCAGATGGGCGTAAAATAGTTGGCTCATTTGAAACTCCTTGGTCCTAATTGATTTGAAGGAACGTCGGTTAAAATTGGCAGGGCAATGACTTGATCGTTGCGTGGACCGCCAGAAATGGCGCTACCAAGTGCATCCATTACTTCTGGGGAGCCGCCAAATACTTTTCGAGTGCTAATTCCGGGGCCGGCGTCTCTGATGTCTGTAACTTGAACGCTAACTCGGTTGCCATTGCGGGCGTTCGGAGCCTGAATAACCAGATAGCGTTGCCCAGCCAGGTTTTTGGATGCGGCGGTGCCAAACTGATCTGAAAGCCATGTTTGTGCCACAAAGTAATTAAGTTCTTCGGGACCGGCGGGTGCGTATCCCCATGCTCCGCGCCCTGGGGTAATTCCGGTTAAAATGGCAAGCGGGTCTCGCGAGTTAACGTGATTCGAGGCAGTGTCACCCGGTTTGGTTGGTAGATGCTGCTCGGCACCCATATATCCATAATGATCTTTCAGTTCAAACCCGGAGGCGGTTTTATTACTGATTTCTAGATTAAATTGTTGTTGGATTAACGTTTCAATTTGGCTAAGCTGACTGTCTGTAAGTTTGCCCTCTCGTGCTAACGAAGTGCCAATAATGCGCTGTAGAGCATCCTTAAATTCATCTTGGGTCATTTGGTGAACATTTGGATTAGTTGGGCCGGGAACCAATGATGTTTGAGACACCTCGGGGATTTTGGCTTGTGCCTTGTCTGTATGTATGGTCTGAGTATGAATAGGCGCAACAAACAAACTACTGGCCAGCGCAGCGCCGGCAAAAGCCTTGGTGCTACCGTGGCGTAAATGTCCAAGCACAATGCGATGTTTACGTAATAATTTTTTGGCATGTTTGTGGGTATGGTGAAAAGTCTGCTGAACTTGCGCTTGCTGAGTACGCAGTTGGCTATGCAGCCGCTTAAACTCCGGCGATTTTTTGTAATTCTTAAAATAATCGAGTAGATAGTTATTCATTTTGCTGATAATCCACTTTTTCCTTTGCCCACATTAAGGCGTGCATTATGTCTGGGGTTAAATCGGCAACAGATTTAATTGTAAAATAATGGCTGGTTTTTCCCACCTGCAACCGATTTGCTGATTTAAGGTTGGGTGATATCGGCTTGTCTTGTGGAAGATCTACGAAAACGTCGATGCTACCATCACCAATATGTACATATGCAAACGGCTGGCTGGATTTTATCGCAATAAGCTGATCAAACGGTTGCACCGTAATGCCGTTAAAGCGATTTAGCTTAGCGAGCATATTTTGAAATAGCGGTTGCAGTAAGGTGCGCCGCCCTCGGAAATACCCGCTTAACTCGTCGGTTACGCACAGGTGATGTTCGGGCTTTTCCACAAAGCGTTCTCTACAATGTTTGCACTGCCACATAATATCAGTATGAATTAAGGATCGAGTTGGCGCAAGTCAACAAAGCACTAAGCACAAAATTCGAAATACGAAACAAATTCAAATCCAATCAATCCAATTGCTCCAATTAATCCAATCAGACCAATTTGACAAGCGTCTATTACATCTGTAAAACTAGATACAAATAGGTATTAGATATGTTGAAACTCTCCAAAAAACAAGATTATGCGCTGGTGCTGATGTCTAAATTATCAAATTCTAGCCATCCAATTAGCTTAAATGTGGTGGCAGGGGAAGCGAACTTGCCGTTATCAATATTGCGACAATTAGCTAACAAATTGCGTCAGGCTGGATTGATTTCGAGTAAAGAAGGTGTGGGAGGGGGATATTGGGTGGCAGTTGATCCAAAAACCATCAGTTTTGCCCAAATAATCACCGCCGTTGATGGGCCGATTGCGTTGACCGATTGCGCCAGTTGTCAAAATAAAGGGTGTCAGACATCTCCTCAAGTGAGAAAAATAAACGCGGAAATTATTGAAAAATTACATTCAATCAAATTGGATAAATTGGATTGATTGGATGAATTGGAAAGTTGAATAATGCTAAAAATAAATAATTTATCTGTAAACGCCAGTGATAAAAAAATTATTGAGAATCTGTCGCTTGAAATTGAAGCAGGCGAAGTGGTGGCGATAATGGGGCCAAACGGTTCAGGCAAAAGCACGCTGGTATCTTCCATTATGGGCTCGCCAAATTACGACTGTTCTGCTGGGCGAATTATTTTTAATCATAAAGACCTCACCAAATTAAGTGCAGACAAACGATCTGCACTGGGGATATATGTGGCATCGCAACATCCCATAGAAATTCCGGGGCTAACCGTGGCTTCAATGCTGCGGGCCGCGGTTAAAAATCATCCTCATCTTAAAGTAACTGCCGCCAGTTTTCGGTCAAATTTAATTTCGGCGCTTAACTCGGTTGGTTTAGATCAAAGCTACGCTAATCGTGCGGTAAACGACGGGATGTCTGGAGGCGAGAAAAAGCGGTTGGAATTGGCGCAAGCATTGGTATTGCAGCCAAAATTATTGATCTTAGACGAAATTGACTCCGGGTTAGACGTAGATGCACTTCATCTGGTTGCCGACGTTATTAACCAATACCGTGCACCTGATCGAGCAATTATTATAATTACCCACTACCAACGCTTGCTAGATTTAGTCAAAGTTGATCGGGTGTTGGTAATGCAAGACGGAGCGATTGTCAGAATCGGTGGTGCGGATTTATCGCAGAAGGTAAATAGCACTGGGTTTAGTGAAATTAATAAATAATTTAAATTTTCCAATTAGTCCAATCAATCCAATTAAGCCAATTGACCCGGAATGACAAGGGAACCATGAAAAGCGCAGTTAAATACCAAACACCAAAAGGACTTACCGCCGAAACGGTTAAGGCTATTTCGCGTCGCAAAAATGAGCCAAAATGGATGCTAGATTTTCGGCTTAAATCTTACACTCAATTTTTAGCCAAAAAACTCCCAATTTGGGCACAAAGTAAACTAATTGACGAGATTAATTTTGACCAAATCACCTATTATTTGTCCACATCTGACAAGCCGCAAAACAGTTGGGACGATGTTCCAGACGATATCAAGCAAACATTTGATAAAATTGGTATTCCGCAAGCGGAACGCCAATTTCTGGCCGGCGTATCGGCGCAATTTGAATCCGAAGTGGTTTATCATCACATCAAAAAAGAGTTAGATGACCAGGGAGTGATCTTTTGCGATATGGACACGGGTTTAAGAGAATATCCCGAAATCGTCAAAAAATATTTTGCGTCTGTTGTTCCGGCAAATGACAACAAATTTTCCGCCCTAAATTCGGCGGTGTGGTCGGGAGGCAGTTTTATCTACGTGCCTAAAAATACCAAAGTGCGCTTGCCGTTGCAGGCATATTTTCGCATTAACGCGGAAAGCTTTGGCCAGTTTGAGCGCACGTTAATCATCGCAGATGAAGGAAGTGATGTTCATTATATAGAAGGGTGCACCGCGCCGGTATATTCCACGTATTCGCTTCACGCCGCGGTGGTGGAACTAATCGCGTTGCCCGGTTCACATATTCGCTATACCACAGTGCAGAATTGGTCCAAAAACATCTACAACTTGGTGACAAAACGGGCATTTGTGTATGAAAATGCGTTTGTAGAGTGGGTGGATGGCAATTTGGGCTCGCGGTTAACGATGAAATATCCGAGCGTGTATTTGTTAGGTAACGGGGCAAAAGGTGATATTTTGTCCATTGCGTATGCAGGCAAAGATCAGTACCAAGATGCCGGCGCCAAGGCAATCCATTTGGCAAACAACACCTCATCAACAATAATTTCCAAATCGATTTCAAAAGATGGCGGCCGGACCAGCTTTCGCGGGACGGTAAACGTTGGTAGGGGGTATAGCGGAGTTAAGAACCGAGTTCGATGCGATGCATTGCTGTTAGACGATCGATCACGATCAGATACGTACCCCACCATCAAGGTTGCCGAACCAACGGCGTTTGTGGAGCACGAAGCGTCGGTGAGCAAGATTGGTGACGCTCAACTTTTCTATCTAACTAGTCGAGGATTGTCAGAAAGTGCGGCCGCGTCTCTGATCGTCAACGGATTTATTAGCCAGTTTACCAAAGAATTGCCGTTTGAATACGCCATTGAGTTAAACCGGTTAATCGATTTGGAAATGGAGGGCTCAGTTGGATAACCGTTGTTATATAAATGGAAAGCGAAAAAGTGCAATGCTGAATCAGGCGGTGGTTAAAAAGTCGCAACAGATTTCGGTTATCGAATCGCGATTTTCGAGCCAGCCAGAGTCGGTCGATATGTCTTTTGTTGTCGAAGAAAGCGCCGGTTTCAAGTTGTGGATTATCACTAATTGCTCAATCAATCTTGAAGTGGTGATGGCGGGTCAAAATGCCACGGCCGATGTGCGAATTATCGGGATTGGACAAAATGGAGACGTGCTATCTATTAAAACACGCCAGATTCACCAAAGCCCGCTTACTACATCAAATTTGGAATATCGGTCGGTGTTGTCAGATCAAAGCGCTTCCGAATTTGATGGTCTAATCGAAATAACAGCGAATGGGCAACAAAGCGTAGCATACCAAAAAAATAGCAATTTACTGCTATCGCCAGGGGCAAAGGCCGCGTCAAAACCGTTTTTACAGATTTTGACCAATGATGTAAAATGCACGCACGGTGCTACCACCGGGCCGCTAAATCAAGATCAAATAAATTATTTATTATGTCGGGGGCTAACGCTGGACCAAGCTAGGCGCGAGTTAATTTTAGGTGGATTGTATTCCGCCGCCGAGATGTTTGCCAACAATAGAAGTAGAAACAGAGTGAGTAAAATTATTAATCAAGTTAGTCAAACACAGTTCTCGGACGCCTAGATCCTCGAACAAGAAATATCATTTTTTGTTCGAACGGAGTGAGAACTATTTTAAGAAAGTGACCAAAATGAAAAAACAATTCCCCTATTTCAAATCTAATCCATCTAGCGCTTATTTAGATTCGGCAGCCACATCGCAGAAGCCCAAGTCGGTTTTAGCGAAAATGGACGCATATTATCAAAAAAATAATGCCAATACCGGTCGCGGAGTCTCTACGGCTGGGAATCTTGCCAGTCAAATTTTAGCTGATAATCGTCAAATTGTAGCAGATTTTATTGGTGCAGGGGACGCAAAATCGATTATTTTTAGCAAAAATTGTACCGAATCACTAAATTTGGTGGCGTTTGGCTTTGCTAGAAATATATTAAAACTAGGTGATATTATTTTGGTTAGCCGCGGTGTGCATCATGCTAACTTGATGCCCTGGCAAGTGATCGCAAAGCAAACTGGCGCTGAGCTGGTAGCAATCGAGCTTAACCAATTCGGTCAAATAGATTTGGACGATTTAGCCAAAAAGCTATCTAAAAAAGTCAAAATTGTGGCTGTGGGGCATGTTTCAAATGTTTTGGGTCACCAAAATCCAGTTGAACAAATCGTTAAAATGTCGCACCAATTTGGTGCAAAAGTGGTGGTTGACGGCGCGCAAGCGGTTGGGCATATGCCGGTTGACGTGACCAAACTTGATGCCGATTTTTATGCGTTCAGCGCGCATAAAATGTATGGGCCAACCGGTATTGGCGTCTTGTACGGTCGCGTAGAACTACTTGAGCAAATGTCTCCGTTGATTTATGGCGGTGGGATGATTTCTGAAGTAACGTTTGATTGGTTTGAGCTAACAAAATTGCCACATCGATTTGAAGCGGGCACAGTGGATGTTGCCGGGGTGGTTGGTTTAGGTGAAGCAATTCGGTTCATCAATAAAATCGGTTTGAATAAAATTCAACAACATGATCGTGATTTGGTAGATCAATTAATATCAAATCTGGCCGAAATTCCAGCAGTGGAAGTGTACGGCAAAAACCAGTTGTCGCTTGTCTCATTTAATATTAAGAACGTACATCCTCACGATTTAGCTCATGTTTTGGATGAGAACAAAATCACAGTGCGTTCGGGAAAGCATTGTGCCATGCCGTTGTCAGATCATCTGCGTTTGCCGGGTACGGTTAGAGCCAGTTTTGGGATATATAATGATTCGTCTGATGTGGATAAATTAATCGCTGCGGTTAAAACTGCGGTGGATAAATTGTATGTCAAATGATATCTATCAACAAGAATTACTAGATTTAGCCCAGTTTCCAACCGGCGCGGATCGAATAAAAAATCCGGATGTTGAAATTGAGCGGTCGCACCTTAGCTGCGGTGATAAAATTAAGCTTCAGGCTAAGGTCGCTTTGGGTAAATTAAAGGTGTCATGCCAAGTTGACGGATGTCTAATTTGCCAAGCTTCGGCATCGCTAATGTGTCGTGAGGTTAATGGCAAAAGTCGAAACGAAACTCAAAAGCTAATTTCTGATGTCGACCAAGTCTTAAAGGGGTCTAATCCGCCAGACAGTTTGATTAGTTTAAGTGGCGTAGCTCAGTTCCCAAATCGCCATGGGTGCGCTTGGTTGCCTTGGCAGGGGTTGTCAGATTGTATATCAAAATTGGATAAATTGGCTTGATTGGCAGGGATGACGAGGATGAAAATAGATCCTAAAATTAATACGATGCTTTCAAAAGTTGTTGATCCCGAACTAAACATCAACATTGTAGATTTGGGACTAATTTATGGTGCCGAAGTGACAGATCGCCACGTTAAAATCACCATGACCCTTACCACGCCGTTTTGCCCGTACGCATCTAGCCTAATTCAAGAAGTGAAAGATCAACTAAACAAAAATAACTATTCTAACGTGGAAGTAGTGGTGGTTTTTGACCCAATTTGGGATCCTTCAATAATGGCCAGTCAAGAGGTCAAAGATCTGCTGGGGATTTGGTAAAATTTTGGGGGTTGATGTACACTTATTTTAGTAGGTGGTACAAATGCATAAAAAATATTTTTCACGATCTATGACATCGCTGGTGCTTTTAGGATTTGTTTTAGTTTTATCGATTGCCGGGATGATTTTATCAAAAAGTACCAAGGTGATGGCTGATACTTACACATATTGTAGCAACGATGGCACCACAGACGGCAATAATATTTCCACTGCATACGACGTAGTGGTTTCTCAGCATACTTATGCCGATCCGGCTACTCCCACATCTTTTTCGGGAGACGTAAGAATTGACATATTGGATCGAAATTTGAGTATCGTAGCCAATGCTATGGCAAGCGTGGAGTCAATTGTTTTTAGTAAAGTTACCATTAGCGGCAGTCAATATGATCATTGCGTGGCTACTAGTAATGCTTTTGATTACGTTGACAAATATCACGGGAGCGTTCATGTTACAGCAAAGTTAATTACTGAGCTGACTGCGTATGGGGCAAATGGAACCGCTAAAGCAAAAGTCGTGAACGCTAGTAGTGGTAGTGTTTTGTTTGAAGTCCCGGAAGAATTGGCGGTAAACAGTGGTGCGGTTAGTATGTATCAGGTGACGCCTTTTACCATCACTTCTCCAACCAGTGGCCAGACTCTAACCTCTAGTACGGTCACAATAAGCTATACTTCCACTAAAATGGCTCCAACATATCATGCTCATTATAGTATAGATAGCGGTACCGAATATACCGATTCCACATTAAATGGATCATACCAAATCACCGGTGTGGCTAACGGCTCACATATATTGCGTGGGAGATTGGAGAGAACGTCTAATAACTCCAGAGTAGCGTATTCAGACGTCTATGTAGCTTTTTCAGTTAATGCTCCTGCGCAAGGTACCGCGCCATCTATTTCATCTCATCCATCTAGTGTAACTGTAACCGCTGGGCAAACCGCTACATTTTCAGTTTCTGCGTCGGGCACGGCGCCGTTGTCATATCAGTGGCAAAAAAATAGTGCCAACGTTTCGGGGGCAACTAGCTCGTCATATACTACCGGTGTTTTATCTACCTCGGATAGTGGTAGTAAATATAAATGCGTAGTTACTAACGCTTACGGCAATGCTACCTCCAACGAAGCAACTCTAACGGTGAATGCGGTGGTTGGCAGTGATTCTACCCCAACCCCTACTCCAACTCCAAGTACAGCCGCCAGTAGCAATACCGGAAATAATAACACCGGTAATACCGGTACTAGTAACACGGGTACAAGCGCAACTGCCGCGCCTCAAGTTGTAGTAGCCAACACCCCAGCACCTCAAGTTGGGGTATCTGCTGGTACCGGTGCTGCTCCAGCTACTCCGGTATCATTTATTAATGTACCATCTAGTTTAACTGCAGAAGATTTCCCCGGAGATCAAGGCGGAAATACTACTCTAAAGTGGAAGGCATCTACCTCATCTACTATTAACGGTTATATGGTTTACCGTAGTACTACAGATCAAACCAAAGATTTTGTAAACGTAGCTAAAACTGAAAAAACAGTATTACAGTATATCGATACTAAAGCAGATGTTGGTACTACATTTTATTACTTTGTTAGAGCATACAAAGGTACCTCTGAATCAAAAAGCTCTAATACGGTTAGTTTTGCTTCAGTAGATAACCTAGCTCCGGGTATTCCGGTTAACCTAGCTGTTACCAGTTACTCAAAATCTATCATTAAACTATCTTGGACTGCAGATATCGATGCCGATTTATCTGGATATATTTTGAATATTAACGATGCGTCGGGTGCAAACATAGAGACGGTAAAGTTAGAGAAATCCGTTACTAGCTACAATTTAACACTGGCAGATCATGCTAAACTCAAACTAGCCACAGACTACCAGTTTACTCTACAAGCTACAGATAATCACAATAACACTTCAAACCCATCCACGGCTGTTACCGCGTCATTTAAAGAAGCTCCTGTTGTAGTTCCAACTGAAACTAAAACTCAAGCCCAGAAACTACTTACCCCGACCAACTTGTCAATCGGTGGTGGAGCTACGTTAATCATAATCTCAGTCGTTGGTTGGCTAATCCGCCGCCGGCTAACCCGATTGCCGTAATAAATGCTTGACAATGATTGTCTATGAACTAATATGATGTCAAGGGGAGTACCATTACAAAGGTAGAGTCGTGCCGCACTGGGCGTGTGGGACGACGTTGCTACGACTGGGGGTCCAAGATGGCTAGCGCAATGATGAGCCTTGACCGTTCGACAGCGTTTCGCTACGGCTTCATGTCGTCAAAGGCCTCTGGTGCATTGGGTCAATACCTCAATAGCGGCCAAGTATCTCCCGATCAGCAGGGGGCGGTAAACCAAGCGCGAGCGATGATTGTGAATGTCGTGCAAGCGCACTCGATGTTCGTTGATCCCGGCGCCAAGTTCGCGCCAACCGTGGAGATGCTTGATGCCTGTGGGTGTGCGCTGGGAGTAGTTAACGCCCATCCGGACGACTTTGGGGTGAATACCCCCGACGATTTCGCGCGCCTGTTCATCCAGTTTCAGGAGACTCTGAATACTCTCGCCAACGGGACAGCGCAGCGGGTAGACGTCGAAAGATGTCGGAAGTTCTTCCGTCAACTAGCCGGCCAGATGCACGGCTGGTTGTCTGTTTCGACAAACTGCGCCTAGGGATGATCGCGTAGTGGTTGTGACTGATGGCTCTGTGCCAACGTAGGGCGTTTCTTGCAAGAAACGCCCTAGTTCTTTTTTGTAGCTTTGATTGCAAATTGTGGTTATTTGTGTTTTAATTTAAATATGAAAAATCCAATAATTTATTTAGATAACGCGGCGACAACTAAGATCGACGACCGTGTTTTAGCCGAAATGATGCCGTATCTGACAAATCAGTATGGCAACGCTTCGAGTATGCACCAACTTGGATCCGAAGCTCGCGAGGCGGTGGAATCAGCACGCGATAAATGCGCCAAAATACTTAATTGCTCGCCAGATGAGATCATTTTTACCTCCGGAGGTACCGAAAGCGATTATTTAGCGCTGGTAGGAGTAATGTCGGACGAATCGAAACGTAGCGAGCTGATCGTGTCACAAATTGAACATCCGGCTGTTCTGTCGACTGCCGAAAATTTACTTAAACGCGGATTTACGGTCAAATACTTGCCGGCAACAGCCGAGGGAATAGTGGAAGTGTCTACGTTAGTGAACACGATAAGCGATAAGACTAAATTTGTCTCGGTAATGTATGCCAATAACGAAGTTGGGTCGGTGCAGCCGATTACTGATCTCGCTACGATATCGCATCAATCCGGCGCTATTTTTCATACCGATGCTTGTCAAGCGGCTGGTTATCTAAATCTTGATGTCAAGAAACTAGGCGTGGACTTGCTTACGCTAAACGGATCAAAAATTTACGGTCCCAAAGGGGTTGGATTGCTTTATGTAAAGAATGAGGTTGATTTTAGTCCGGTAATGACCGGTGGCGGGCAAGAAAACCATCGCAGAGGTGGCACCGAAAACGTCGCCGGCATTGTGGGATTGGCCAAGGCGCTCGAAATTGCCCAGGCAAACTGTCAAACTGAGTCTAAGTGCATTTCCGGTTTACATGACCAATTAAAAGACCAGCTGCTAAAAATGCCGAATACTTTAGTTGTGGGCTCAGAAAGCAACCACGTGCCTCATATTCTAAATATCAAATTTGCTGACGTCGATGCCCAAAACCTAATTCATGCTCTAGACCAACGTAGGATTTGCGTTTCGGCCGGCTCGGCGTGTAGCGCCACGTCCACCGATCCATCGCATGTTTTGCTGGCGATGGGTATATCTTATCAAGATGCTTTTACGTGCATTCGGTTTAGCTTGGGGCGGTTTAACACGTCAGACGAGATCAAGAAAGTTGCCGAGTCAATTAAATCTATTCTCAAATTGGATTGATTGGCATTTAAGAAAATATGATATAATTTCCACATGAGTAATAATAACAAACCAATTTCTAGAACCGATGGTGTAACGGTCGAAATTGATCGCGAAGCTTGTATTGGTGCAGCCAGTTGCGTCACTATCGCCGGTGCGGTTTTTGAACTAGATGATGAGCAAAAAGCAATCATTATTGATGCAAACGGCGAAGATCTAGACACTATCATTCAAGCGGCACAAAGTTGTCCTACCGACGCCATTATCGTTAAAGATAAAGACGGCAACCAGTTATGGCCATAACTGGTAAGCACGAAGCACTATATCCGAAATTCGAAACAAATCAGAAGCACTAAATTCAAAACATTTGAATTTGTTTAGAATCTAGTGCTTAGAATTTAGAATTTTGAGGTTAAAAACCTCTCTTATCCACAGGCTAGCGCATTCTCCCTCTTGACAAGCGTGGTACGCTCAATCTACTATGAGCTTAAGTAAGCATAAATGACTTCGAGAGGAGGTGATTTACGTGGAAGGATATTGCGTTAAGTGCAAAGCCAAAAGAGAAATGCAAGGTGCAACTCAAATTACCATGAAAAATGGCAAACCAGCTTCAACCGGAACTTGCGGAACATGTGGCACCAAAATGTTTAAAATTGGCAAAGCATAATAATTAAATCTAATTATTAAATAGAAAATCCACGGCTCGTCCGTGGATTTTCTGGGTGTTACTTCTACTTTGTCATTTCGACCCCGTGAGCTTCCACGAACGGTTGGAGAAATCTCCTTAAAAAATTGAAGGGATTCTTTCTCAGATTTCTCCGACATAGTCGATTTGACAATCTCCTAGGGTCGAAATGACATAACGTGAGCATCCTTTATCTCTAGCGCTAAAAGTGGTAATATATCTTTATATGAAAAAACTTGAATTATGGTTTACCGCTCTCTTGCCTGTGCTCGATTTTGTGGCTGTTTTTTTAAGCATCTTGGTAGCCAAAAATCTGCGTACTACTTTAGACATTTTGCCGCTTGATCAAACTCGGGTGCAAATAAATAATTATCATTTTCTAATTTGGTATCTGCCGATACTGATCTTTTTTTACGCCTTTCACCGTTTGTATATCCTTTCTGAAACTCGTAAGAGCGGCCAACAACTAATTCGAGTAGTTTCAGCTACCTCTACCACCATTATGATTATGCTGATGGTGGTGCTGTTTGGACGTACGCCTTTTATCGAAAACCGCTACGAAAACTGGTTCACTTGGTCAAATAACATCTCTCTTTTGACCATTGTTTATTTTTGGATCGCCTCAATCATCGTTACATTTGGCGTTCGGCTGGTTTATCGTTTCTTACTCAATTTGCTTTTAGAAGAAGGGATTGGGCAAAAACGAGTTTTGCTAATTGGCAATACCAAAGTGGCAAAGACAATTATCGACACTACATCGCGTGAAAAAAGCCGCGGTTTAAAAGTGATTGGCGTACTTAAAACCGTCAGCAACACCGATCATCATATTGAAATGAAATGCGTTGGCACGCTGGCAGATATTGATGATGCCATAGCTAAACTTAAGCCCGATATCATCATTCAAGCCGATCCAGATTTGGATGATGAATTAATGATTGATGTAATAGACCGAACCAACGAGCTTAGGCTTGATTTTATTTTTGCTCCAAACTTATTTGAGGTGCTATCTAGTAACGTTCAAGCCGAAAACATTGGTGGGGTACCACTGTTAGCGCTGCGCCGCACACCTCTTGATGGTTGGGGCAAGATTTTCAAGCGCGCAATGGACATTGTAGGCTCTTTGCTGTTGTTAATCATTTTATCGCCGGTAATTTTGGTTACGGCAATTTTGGTTAAGCTTCAAGATTTGGGGCCAATATTTTTCTCGCATGATCGCATTTCACGCGGTAAACCGTTTAAGATGTATAAATTTAGATCGATGGTGAAAAACGCCGAGAAACTAGAGGATAAACTACGCCAACAGTCTAATGAGCGTGGCGATGGTCCGTTGTTTAAGATGAAACATGATCCTAGAGTAACACCACTCGGTCGATTTTTACGGGCCAGTAGAATAGATGAAATTCCTCAGCTAGTGAATGTGCTGTTTGGCAAAATGAGCCTAGTTGGGCCGCGTCCGCACTTGGCAAAAGAAATTGCCAATTACCAGAAACATCACCGTAAAGTGCTAGCTATAAAACCGGGGATGACCGGTATGGCGCAAATTTCCGGTAGCTCCGATTTGTCTTTTGAAGAAGAAGTGCGTTTAGACACTTATTACATCGAGCATTGGAGCTTGTGGGCGGATATTGCCATCATCATCAAAACCCCATGGATGATCATATTTAAAGATAGAAGCGGGTGTTGATTGCTAGGTAAATGTCAGTATCTGTCATTTCGACTCGGGAAGTGTGTCAACACGACCACGGTGGAGAAATCTTAAGAAAGAATCCCTCCCAGTTTTTTTTCGAGATTTCTCCAACCTCTCGACAACGCTCGAGGGGTCGAAATGACAGGTAATACAATTGGATATAAACTAAATGAACACCAATAATCCTAAAATCGCTCTAGCTCACGACTACCTCATCAAGAATGGTGGGGCGGAAAAGGTGTTGATCAGTCTGCATCAGCTTTTTCCAAGTGCGCCGGTGTTTACATTACTGTACGACGAAAAAAGTACTCACGGCGTGTATAAAGATTGGGATATTCGCACCTCATATCTGCAAAAACGCCCCGCAATTCAGAAACTTATTAACTACTATCGCGCCGAAATGCCGCGAGCGGTGGAAAGTTTTGATCTATCTGAATTTGACGTGGTAATTTCAGATTCATCTAGCTTCATCAAAGGCGTAATTACTCAGCCCAATACGAAACATATTTGCTACATGCACACCCCCACCCGATTTTTATGGTTTGATATCAAAAGCCATATTGAACGCGGGCGATTTGCCGGCGCGTTAAAAGGGTTGGTGCCGCTTATGCTGCATCGCCTGCGTCGATGGGATGTGATTGCTTCATCGCGGCCAGATGTGATTATTGCAAACTCAAAAACCACCCAAGATCGCATTACCAAGTTTTATCATAAACCGAGCACCGTAATAAATCCGCCGGTAGACGTTGATCGATTTGATATCAAAAAACGTGACACTAAAGACGCTTTTGTGATCGTTTCGCGCCTCGAACCGCATAAAGACGTTGATTTAGCAATAAAAGCAGCCAATTTGAGTCAAACTAAATTGGTGATTATCGGTGATGGTAACGACAGCGAGCGACTTCAGGAATTAGCCGGGCCAACGGTCAAATTCTTAGGACGGGTTTCAGATCAAGTTCGTGACGACTGGTTGTACCAAGCTAAGGCGTTTTTAGCCCCGCAAACCGAGGATTTTGGCATTACTATGGTAGAAGCGCTGGCGGCCGGATGTCCGGTAATCGCCCGAAACGCTGGTGGAGCGGCAGAAATCGTCACGCCACACACCGGTATTCTAATTGACTCACTCGACGCGGAAAACCTGGCAGATCAGCTAAAAACGTTTGATTCGTCTAAGTTTAAGCCAGAGGATTGCCATCTTCGCGCTATGCAGTTCTCGGAAGACAAATTCAAAGAAAAGATCTTAGCTTTGGTCTCGCATAACTAAGGGTAACAATGGATTTTTTACTGGATCCCCGAATAGTGTCCTCTCTCCGAGCCTATCGGCTCGTAGAGCCGGAGGCCATCGTCTGCAAACGGATTACGGACGTCGGGACGCTAAGCGTTCCTTTGCCCCGCTTAGCGGGGCGGGGATGACAAATATAATAATTATTAAATTCACATAAACAAAACTGGACAAAGATGTTCTAAAATAGTATCTTAATGCCATCATGCTGTGCCGGAGGGCTACTATGATCGTAGTCATTGATGGAATTCCCAGCGAACGCCAAGACGGCGTCGGTGATCTTGTGCAGACCATTTTGCGCACGTGTTCGCTGGTCGATTCAGTGGTGATAGGCGGTATCTGCTACGGCGAGACACCAGCAGGTGGTAGCGTAAATGTGTTCGGGATCATTAATCCGGACATGTGGGATGAGCTGGGTAGTCTTCAAAACGTCGATCTGCAGATCAAGCGTGTTGGAGAGCTGGTGCAAGACTACACCAAGCAATTCTCGCCCTATACCACCATCGATGTGGCAACCACCGCAAAGATGTTCTCAGCGACATTCTCCTAGGACTTCGGCAACGTTCTTCCTGGTTCACTCCGCCTTGGTGGTTCGCCACCCGGGCGGTTTCCTTTATTAATTGTTATTCTGACTTGATCTGGACAAAGATGTTCTAAAATAGTATCTTAATGCCATCATGGTTCATGGGAGACATTGATGCGAGTATTAGTGTCTGGGTACGATGACGGAGAGCATCAATGGACTCCGTCGGATGAGTTATTGAGGTACATTGCGGATGTTTCCTGTCGGACATTTGCCGTCGAGAGGGTAGAACCGGTATTTGGTCGAAAAGATGTGCGACTTACTCTGGTTGTCGAACCCTCAGACGTTGCGTCGGAGTTTGGCCGCGAGGAAATCGAGGGCATCGTGTACAACATTGCCCAGTTGCTGAAGGGATCCGTAATGCCTCGAGCTTTGCCTATTGGCGAGTATGTCGCAGTTATCGAGCCGTTGTTCTCCCGGGTCTACTAGACCGGTGCCTGTCCGCCTTGGTGGTTCGCCACCCGGGCGGTTTCCTTTTGCTATTGTGGCGCGATGATGGTATAAATGAAATAGAGTATTTAACTTACGAAAGGATAAAAATGGAACTAATAGATTACATCAAAATATTTGGTCGCGCCAAGAAATTAATCATCTTTGGTACACTGCTTGTGGTGCTTATAACCGCGCTATTCATTGCTACCGGAAAAACCAGATACGACACCTCGTTAACTCTAACCATTGACCGTGTTTCAATCATTGATCAAAAAACCACCCCATACTATCTGTATGATGGATATTACGCTCAGCAAGCTGGTGGTTTGTTTGCACAAACTGTTGGTAACTGGATGATTTCACCAAGCGTTGTTAAGAGTATTTATGCCAACGCCGATGTTGATTTGCCAGATTTACGCTCATCAACTCAATTAGGCAAATTATTTACGGTTAAACAGTTTCAGCCAGCCACTGTGGACATCACCCTGCGATCAACCGATTCGGTTCAATCCGAAAAGTTGCTCAACTCTGCCAACACGGTTTTGCAAGGCTTAACCGACGAGACTAATGCCGCCAAAACTGACGAAAAGTATGTTTTACGTGCTTCCGGCCCGGTGAGTGTTAAAGTGCAGCCGTTTTGGGCACTAGATATTACCTTAGCGGTTGTGATTGGATTGGTTTTAACCACCTTCCTGGCAATGCTGGGTACTTATCTTAAAAAAGATTCCAATTAATCCCATTTAACTAATTTGACCAATTGGGTAAAAGGATAGGCACTAATGGAGGGGAAGCGTCTAAGTGATATTAAACCGATACGTCGCACGGTGGTAGCTGCCCCCGTGGAGATTCCGGTGCATCGCGTTTTTGCCGCTAGCCAACGTCACGATGTATTGTCGGTTAAAAACGCTGCTCCAGACCATTCTCAAGATCGGTTAGAGTGGTACAACGAAAAACAACCATCATTGGTTAAATTCAGGGGTTATCCGGAAAACATCGCCAGGCATTCAACTCGATTAAAAAGCAAAAAACGTCAAATTGCCACTCGTAAAATATACGCATTTACGTCATTTTTGGTTGCGCTATCTATCTTATTTATGAACATTTTGCCGGTTTCGGCTTTGGTTGGCAGCGCTCAGGCCAACATTTCAGACAGAGCTAAATCTGGCATTGCCGAGCTAAAATTAGCCGAAGAGTTGGTAAAACAGCAACAATTCAAAGAAGCTGGAGTGCATTTTGATCGTGCCACCAGTCAATTTGAGCAAGCAAAATTGGTGATATTTGAAGCCGGCCAGGGCTCAGAAATTACCTCATTATTCGCTCAGCATGATCAAATTTACACTGCCTCGGGGTTACTGGTTGCGGCGACCGATATTACACGGTCCGGGTCAATTTTGATGACGATAGCCGAAAACATCAGTAACGCGGCCAAGATCAATAATGAAACTAATGCCAGTACCGAAAGTAATCCAATGTCTAAAGTTAGTGTGGTGTTAAGTGGCATAATGGAGTCAAATAATAACAATATTCAGCAATCGCAAAAAATTGTCGAGTTGCTAACCGATGCTCAGTCTCAGGTAGATTTGTATGCCAAAACTCCATCCACTGAACCAACACTGGAAAAAACGCGTTTACAGTTGGTAGAACAGCTGCCAACGTTGTTGCATCAAGCCAAATCATTAAATAACTTACTAACCGAACTGCCGTTGCTGTTGGGCAAAGATAATACTAAAAAATATCTGGTGCTATTTCAAAACAACTCCGAATTGCGTCCGAGCGGCGGATTTTTGGGCTCTTTTGCCACTATGTCGATCAAAAACGGCAATATCAACAGTTTTGCGGTCGAAACCAACATTTACAAATTAGATAACACTTATGCCAAAATGTATCACATCGATCCGCCGGCGCAAATTGGATTGATGACTAAAGACTGGTTGATGCGTGATTCCAACTGGTCGGTAGATTTTGACACCGCTGCCAAGCAAGTGGCGTGGTTTTACAACCAAGAAACCGGCATTAATGTTGATGGCGTGCTGGCCATAGACACTAGCTTAATTTCGTCAATGCTAGACGTGGTGGGTTCGGTTACTATTCCAAAAGATAACATTACGGTGAACAAAGACAACTTTAACGCGGTAACCACGCAAGCGGTGGAAAAAGACTACTGGCAAAATAGCGCCAACAAACAGGCCAACGAGCCAAAATCGATATTAGCAGATATGGTGCCAATTTTGCTGCAATCCATGTTTAAACAAATGTCTACTGATCCGGGTAAAATTGCCCAAGTATTTTACGATGCGGCAATGGAGAAACATTTGTTATTTGATCCTCTTTTTATCACTAATAAAGATACAAAAGCTCAATTATCGCTCATAAATCCACTGCCAAAAAATGATGATTTTCTGATGGTAAATAACGCCAATTTAGGCGGGTTAAAGAGTAGTCTTAATATTAATCAGACCGTGGCGGTAACCATTAAACCAACCAGCCACAATACTATTTTGCACTCAGTTGAAATCACTCGAACCCACACCGGCAATGGCGTGTGGCCCGATACCGATAATCACAACTATTTGCGGTTAGTGGTGCCGGATAACGCTACGCTTGTTAAGAGTGAAACAAACGGGGTTGAAGGAGTGGCGCCGAACGAGGGCACGACCACCCAGAAATTTGATAATTATCAGACGTTTGGCTTGTGGGTAACCACGGCGGTCAAAGCCACCACTGTAACCAAATTTGAATACGAAATGCCGATAGTGAAAGATAAAAATGGAGTAAATACGGCGCAGTTCAGCTATGTAAAACAGCCCGGTACCATTGGCGATAAATTAAAACTGAATTTGGTAAATGCTAATGGTCTAACTTTCCAAAACATTCAGACTAACTTTGAACTTTACACCAAAACCAATTGGCAAACGGCGATGGTGCTAAAATAGTGTAAAAACTGTCATTTCGACTCGGGGAGAGTCGCAACTCGACCACGGTGGAGAAATCTGAGAAAGAATCTCTTCAAAATTCATTTTGAGATTTCTCCCTCCGGGCTTACGCCCTAAGAGGGCAGGAAGCCAACAGCTCGACAACGCTCGCAGGGTCGAAATGACAACGCCTATTGGAGGTCGGATTATGGACGAACTGTGCGTTGACGTCGTTCTGGTTGAGGATTTCATCCAACCAGAAGATTTGCAGCACGTATGTTGCCATTGCGGTCATGTCCGCAAGAAACGAGGAGGGAGCAAGATTCGGTGCGGTTGGTGTGGCTTTGTGCTTAGAAGCGCTATGGTGCGCTTTGTAGATTGGGACAACCTGGATGTCGTTTAGCCCTGTAAGTCAGATAGATTTGCAGGGTTGCCCTTTTAATAAATCAAATAATCTGTTATAATATCGCTATCAAATCTCCAGGAGTACGGGATTGGGCACACCATACCTTGTTGGAATCGAGTCGGCTAGGTTGGTCGAAACCTCTGTTGCGAGGCGGTCAGGCGTTTTTGTTGACGCCACCTCGTGGACGTGTCGGTTCGACGGCACCAATCACTTCACCCCGGCCGCGTATTGCAAGAAGTGCGGCAGAAGCCGGCGGGACGCTGAGCCGAATTCGACCTCTGCGATGTCCACCAGCGCCTAGTTAGCCAAAAGCTGTTCGTAGTGAACAAGAGAGACTTACTCTTCGCATTGAAGGGGGTGATGGCTTTGAGAGAGATCGTTGTGCACCAGTCTGGCGTGAAGGACAAGCGTATTATTCTTGACTCGTCCACTGATGGTTACTGCTGCGAGCATGGTGACTTCACGATCGATGCCCGAGACGCCGTTCGATATGGTGGGCATGTCTGGCCAATCCAGTGTACGTCGTGCGGGTTGATCTTTGCCTTGAAGTGCAACCCCTGTAGACGCGTCAACGGAATGCAGGTCCTCGAGCGCGAAATCGTCGCGTGATCACTGTCAAGTTACCCGCGCTAGCCTTATGGCCGGCGCGGGTGATTCATTTATATAGATTCCGGGTCGAGCCCGGAATGACAAGAGATGTTTAAGTTGAATTTGGCTCTAATCTAGTGTAAAATGAATTAGTAAACACATAAAAGGACTTGATGAGTAACGAAGCGACCGGTCATACCTATGACGCCAAAAACATTACCGTTTTAGAGGGTTTAGACCCTGTACGCAAACGTCCGGGTATGTACATTGGTGGCACCGGCATTGAAGGCTTGCATCACCTAATTTGGGAAGTGGTAGATAACTCCATCGACGAAGCGATGGCCGGGTTCTGCGATCAAATTGATATCATTATGAATCCCGATAACAGCGTCTCGGTAGCAGATAACGGGCGCGGTATTCCGGTAGATATTCATCCAACCACTCACAAATCGGCGCTGGAAACCGTTTTAACCACTCTGCACGCCGGTGGTAAATTTGGTGATGGCGGATATAAAGTTTCAGGTGGATTGCACGGCGTTGGTGTAAGCGTAGTTAATGCTTTGTCCGAATGGGTCAAAGCCGAAGTATTTCGGGATGGCAAAATCTACGCTCAAGAATATCATCGTGGCAAACCGGTAGCCGATGTCGCGGCGTCCGGTACCTCAACCGGCACCGGTACTACCATCACCTTTAAGCCAGATGCCGAAATTTTTGAAGTTATTGAGTTTGACTGGACAACTATTGTAAATCACTTACGCCAGCAAGCGTATCTAACCAAAGGCATCAAACTAAACATTCGAGATCAGCGCACCGAAGAAGTGCAGACGTATTCGTTTTATTTTGAAGGTGGAATTGCCAGTTACGTGCGTCATTTGAACCAAAACAAGCAGTCAATTATTGATCCGCCGTTTTATGGTGAAAAAGAGTCCGGCAATTTGATGGTAGAGGTGGCGCTGACTTATAGCGATGATTTTAATGAGCACGTTTACACCTTTGCCAACAACATTCACACCGTAGAGGGTGGCACACACTTAACCGGTTTTCGGTCGGCGTTAACTCGGGTAATTAACGATTACGCCAAGAAAAGTGGTTTATTAAAAGATGCAGATGGCGCGTTGACCGGTGAAGATGTGCGCGAGGGCTTGGTGGCCGTTGTATCAGTAAAATTACCAGAGCCGCAATTTGAAGGCCAGACCAAATCCAAATTGGGTAATGCCGATGTTCGGGCGGTGGTAGAAAACATCACTACTGAACTGCTTGGTTATTATATGGAAGAACATCCAAACGAAGCCAAGGGTATTATCGAAAAATGTTCCTTGTCGGCACGGGCGCGTTTGGCGGCAAGAGCGGCACGCGACACCGTTATTCGTAAAGGCGCGCTAGAAGGCATGACCTTGCCGGGTAAATTGGCTGACTGTTCCGAAAAATCAGCCGCCAAATCAGAAATATTTATTGTTGAGGGAGACTCGGCTGGTGGTTCGGCCAAAATGGGACGAGACCGTCGTTTTCAAGCCATTTTGCCACTTAAAGGAAAAATTCTAAACGTCGAGCGTGCCAGATTAGACCGCATGTTAGCATCAGATGAAATCAAGGCGTTAATTGTGGCCATTGGGGCCGGCATTGGCGATATGTTTGATATCAATAAGGTGCGCTATCATCGTATTGTCATCATGACAGATGCCGATGTAGATGGAGCTCACATCCGCACGCTTCTCCTAACTTTCTTCTTCCGATATTTTCGCGAAATTATTGATGCTGGCTACGTTTATATCGCTCAGCCGCCACTTTACGCTGTAACCAAAGGCAAAGACAAACATTACGCCTATAACGACGAGGAAAAAGCGGCGCTGTTCAAAAAGCTAAACATTAAAGACGATTCAGTAGTGCCGGAAGATGATTTAAGCGAAGAAGCGGAAACGCCGGTAGTCAAATCATCCAGATACATCGTACAGCGCTACAAAGGTTTGGGTGAAATGAACGCCGAGCAACTATGGGACACCACCATGGATCCCGCCAACCGTATTCTGTTACAAGTAAGTGTATTTGACGCCATGAAGGCCGACGAGCTGTTTAGTATGTTAATGGGTGATGAAGTACCGCCGCGCAAGCGATTTATCCAAACCCACGCCCACTCAGCTACCCTAGACGTATAAGGAAAACGAAATGCCAGAAGAAACAGAAATTGAAAATTCAAACATCGGCCGGATACAAATTCAGCACGTCGAAGACGAGGTGCAGAAAAGCTATCTAGATTACGCCATGTCGGTTATTGTTGCGCGCGCTTTACCAGATGTTCGCGACGGCATGAAACCGGTGCATCGCCGTGTTATTTACGCCATGCACAAGCTCAATTTAACCGCCTCGGCCCGATATCAGAAATCCGCCGCTGTGGTGGGACAGGTGATGAAAGATTTTCACCCGCACGGCGATTTGGCAATTTACGATACTGTGGTGCGTATGGCACAAGATTTTTCGATGCGTTACACCATGGTAGATGGTCAAGGTAACTTTGGCTCAGTAGATGGTGATGGCGCGGCGGCAATGCGTTATACCGAATGTCGCATGGCCAAAATTACCGCCGAAATGTTACAAGACATTGACAAAAATACTGTTAATTGGGTGCCAAACTACGATGGTCGTTTGCAGGAGCCAAAAGTATTACCGGCTAAAATACCACAGTTGTTACTTAACGGTTCGGTTGGTATTGCGGTTGGTATGGCCACCAACATTCCACCTCACAACTTAACCGAGCTGTGTGATGGTATTATCCACCTCATAGATAATGGCGACGCCACTATTGATGAATTAATGCAGTTTATAAAAGGTCCAGATTTTCCTACCGGCGGCATTATTTATAACCTAGATGACATTAAAACCGCATTTTCCACCGGTCGCGGGCGCATTATCATTCGCGCTGTTGCCGAAATTGAAGAAGACAAACGTGGTCAAAATCGCATTATCATCAGCCAGATTCCATATCAAGTAAACAAATCCACTTTGGTAAGCAAAATTGCCGATTTAGTCAAAGAAAAGCGAATAGAGGGCATTTCAGATTTACGTGATGAATCAGACCGCACCGGTATGCGCATTGTGGTTGAATTAAAGACTTCGGGCTATCCCAAAAAGATTTTGAACCAACTGTATGAGCTAACCCAAATGCAAGTAGCATTTCACGTGAACATGCTGGCGCTAACACCGAATTTAGAGCCGCGCACCATGACCCTCAAAGAAATGCTCGAGTTCTTTATTGTCCACCGCGTCGAAGTGCTAACCCGTCGCACCGAGTTTGAGTTGGGCAAAGCCAAAGATCGTTTACATATTTTAGAGGGCTTAAAGATTGCCCTAGATCATTTGGACGAGGTAATTAACACCATTCGCGCGTCTAAAGATCGTGCCGACGCCAAAGTGCAGTTGATGGCAAAATTCAAATTGTCCGAATTACAAACCGATGCCATTTTGGAAATGCGCTTGGCGCAACTAGCGGCATTGGAACGTCAAAAAATCGAAGATGAATATGAAGCAGTGAAGAAAGAAATTGCCAGATTAGAAGATTTATTGGCGCATCCGGAAAAAATTCGCTCCATCATTAAAGCCGAGCTAGCTGAAATTAAAGAAAAATACGGTGATCCCCGCAAAACCACTATCGTGCCACATGCGCTAGACAAATTTGTGGCCACCGACCTTATTCCAGACGAGCAAGTGGTGGTTTCCATTACCCGAGACAACTACATTAAGCGCGTGCCTACCTCTACCTATCAAAGCCAGATTCGCGGTGGAAAAGGGGTAATTGGCATGACCACCAAAGATGAAGATCAGGTTGATCGGCTGATTATTGCCTCTACGCACGATGATTTGCTCTTCTTTACCAACAAAGGGCGCATTTTTCAGACCAAAGTGTACGAAATTCCTTCGTCTTCGCGCCAAGCTAAAGGTCAAGCGCTAGTAAACATCATCCAAATTTCATCCACCGAAAAAGTTACCTCGGTGCTTACCTTGAACGCCGAGCAAAAGAAATCTTATCAGTATTTCCTGTTTGCCACAGTTAAGGGCACGGTTAAAAAATCCAAAATTGCCGACTACGCCAATGTGCGCAAAACCGGTTTAATTGCCATCAATCTAGATAAGTCAGATGAGCTACGTTGGGTGCGCACCACTACCGGTTCGGACAAGGTGATAGAAGTTTCCAGTAACGGCCAAGCCATTTACTTTGATGAGACCGATGTGCGAGTAATGGGGCGATCAGCTGCCGGAGTGCGTGGAATGAAGTTGCGCGCCAATGATAGCGTGATGGCCATGGACGTAGTCTCTAACACCGTAAATGCAGATCCGGATTTGTTAATTGTGCTGGAAAATGGCTTTGGCAAACGCACTGCTTTGTCTCACTTTACGCTACAACAGCGAGGCGGTATTGGGATGCGAGCGGCAAATTGCACCGACAGAACCGGCCATATTATTGGCATGTATGTGTTAAATTCAAATAATGGCGATGTATTAATGATTAGTCAGCGCGGCCAAGTGTTGCGCACCAAATTGAATACGATTAAGAGATTGGGTAGAGACACGCAGGGCGTAACGATGATGAAATTGCCAAATGACGACAAAGTGGCTTCGGTTACAATTATTTACGATGAGCCCGGTGATGCCATAGAAACTAAAGCCGCCAAATCTCCGGTTAAGAAATCAAACCCGGTAAAGAAATCTGCTGCTACTACTAAAAAAGCCTTGGCAAAAAAACCAACCAAGGCAAAAGCCAAACCGGCACCAAAAAAATCTGTTGCTAAATCAAAACCGGCGGCAAAAAAGTCTAAACCGGTTACCAAGTCGCAAAAACCTGTGACTAAATCAAAACTAGTGACAAAATCCGTTAAGCCGATTAAAGAATCAAAGCCGGCAGTCAAAATTAAAGTCGAAACACCAAAGCCACAAATTAAAATCCACGATTACCAACAAGATAATAAATAACAATTTTTAATTTTTAATTTTAAATTTTAAATTCAGGAGACCATGTCTGATCAAAAACCAATAGTTTTACCCAATATTGTTCCGGTTAAAGATTTAGCCGATAAGTTAGATGTGCCGGTAACCAAAATCATTGGGATGCTAATGAAAAACGGCATTATGGCCACCATTAACGAGAATTTGGATTTTGAGACCGCGGCCATTATCTCTGAAGAATTTGGTTTTACCGCCGAACTGGCATCAAAATTAAACACCGAAGCGGTTATAAATGATGAGCAAAGTCTAAAAGAACGCCCTCCGGTGGTTACCATTATGGGACATGTTGATCATGGCAAAACCACGCTTTTAGACACAATCAGAAAATCCAACGTAGTTGCCTCCGAATCCGGTGGCATTACTCAGCATATTGCGGCCTACCAAGTAACGCATAACAAAAAAGTAATTACCTTTTTGGATACACCGGGACACGCCGCATTTACCGCCATGCGCCAGCACGGAGCCAATATTACCGATATTGTGGTTTTGGTAATTGCCGCAGACGATGGCGTTAAGCCGCAAACTATCGAAGCAATAGACCATGCCAAATTAGCCAATGTGCCAATTATTGTGGCCATCACTAAAATGGATCAGCCTGGCGCAAACCCAGACCGCATTAAACAGCAATTAGCCGAGTTAGAGTTAGTGCCAGAAGATTGGGGTGGCCAAACGGTTGTAGTGCCAATTTCGGCTAAAACCAACATGGGCATTGACCAATTATTGGAAATGATTTTGCTGGTGGCGGAAATGAAACACTACCAAGCGTCGTTTGAAGGTGGCGCCAGCGGGGTGGTGGTTGAATCTCATATGCAGATTGGCAAAGGCCCAATGGCCACCGTTTTAGTACAAAACGGGCAATTAAAGAACAGCGATGTCATTACCGTGGGTAAAACTTATGGCAAAATTAGAACGTTGCAAGATTTTAATGGCGAGGCAATAGATAACGCGCTACCCAGCCAGCCGGTGGTTATCTCTGGATTGCGTCAGTTGCCAAACTTTGGTGATCAAATGGTAGTGGTAGATACCGAAAAACAGGCTAAAGACAACGCATTGCGTTTTGCGGCATCTATAAACCTGGGCCGGGTTCACACTATTAACAAATCCGGGTTAGATCAATCTGTTACCGAAGAGCAAATGGAGAGCAAAGAGCTGCCAATTTTGGTCAAAGCAGATGTGCAGGGCTCGCTAGAAGCGGTAAAAACGGTGCTAGAAGATCTAGGAAACAGTGAAGTCAAAATAAATCTGGTTGGCTTAGGTGTTGGGCCGGTCTCTGAATCAGACATCACCAAAAGCCGTGCTTCCAAATCGATTGTGGTGGCGTTTAGAGTGCCGGTTTCGGCCTCAATGCGTCAATTAGCCGACAAAGAAAAAGTTAACATTTCTTCATACGATGTCATTTACGATTTAGTTGAAGATGCCAAAACCGCTTTAAGCAAATTGCTACCGCCAGAAGAAGTGGTGATAGATCACGCGCATTGCAAAGTAATCGCCGTATTTAAGGGAAACACCAAATCTCAAGTAATTGGGGTATTGGTAGAAGATGGCATTCTTAAAATGGGTGAGCAATTTAGAGTGATGCGTAAAAAAGAGCAAATTGGTGAAGGTAAAGTGTTAGGACTACGCCGGGGTAAAGAAGAAGTTAAAGAGATGTTAAGTGGGCAAGAGGCGGGCGTGCAGATACCTGGCGATCTTAAAATTGAGCTCAAAGACGAACTAATTAGCTTTGTAACCGAGGTCCATACACGGACGCTGTAGGTTATTAGGTTATTAGGCTCCGCCCGTAGGGCTACGCCCGGAGGGTTATTAGCTGATTAGGGGTTTTTACAATGTCATTCCCGCGAAGGCGGGAATCCAGTCTATAAAAGAATTACATAGATTCCGGGTCGAGCCCGGAATGACAGCGGATAGTTCTCGCATTCGCTCGAACGAGATCAATCTATCCTCCATCATCAATTTTCTATCCCCTGTCAGTTTGACACCGATCGTTAATTGCATTAGAATATATCTATTATGAACAAAGTTGTTTTTTCAAGCATTGACGTCAAAGCTTATCAAAAAGTTAACCCTAAAAAGGCCAAAACTATTGATCGAGCGGTTAAGCGTGGTCTAAAAGAGTATGAATCAACATTCAAAAAACTCGCCGCCGTCTGAAACGGCTTGGATAAACTCGCAAGATTTCGAATACTTGTGTTTTAATCTCGCTAGAGATCTAATGACTTTCAATCAACCGATTCCCGATTATTCAACTCGGGACGTTTCATTGTTAGAATCCGCGCTCGGACAACCGTCACAATCATTCGGTGGTAAGCTGTTGTATCCAAATCTAGTGGATCAAGCATCGATTTTGTTTTATTCACTAATCAAAAACCATCCGTTCCAAAACGGTAACAAAAGAATTGCTGTGATGGCATTGCTAGTGTTTTTGGCCAACAATGACAAGTGGCTAATCATAAGTGCAGCCGATCTATACGAATTAGCGTATTTGGTGTCTGAATCAAACCCCACTGATCATGACCATGTTTTGTCGCATATTACGCTGACTATTTCTGACCATTTATCAGATTTTGTGAGCAATTAGTTCCACCTTCATTTCTGGATCCCCGAATAGAACGTCGGGACGCTTAGCGTCCCAATGCCCCGCTTAGCGGGGCGGGGATGACAAACACCGGTTTGTCAGTTTGACATAGATGCATTTTTCCTTTAACATAAATGTACACAGAATGAAAAACGCCACTGCTTGGTTCAAAAAAATCTACATTAAATTGCAGATCATTGCCGACACAAAGCGACGACGAATTCGGAGTACTGTCAGCAGTTTTCGCTATCAAATTAAGTATCATTACGGCATCGCGTCTGTGCGTGTGCCCAAGTTTCAAATTAATCGATCTAAGATAAACCTAGATTCGCTACGTGTTTTTAATCGCAAAGCCAACATATCACTAATGGCCGCCGCGCTTATTGGATCTAACTTTATCCATTCATCGGCCACATCTGAAACCAATTTGTATCAATTCTTACCTACCTCGCCCGATGTTACCGCCGCTATTATTACCGATGTTGGTCAGTTCACCCCAACGCTAAACGTTGATCCAACGGAGGTAGCACACTCATTGGCGGGAATTCAAGAGCAAGATTACATTGCCCAAGCGTCCATTTTGGCCATGAGTGCGGACAACCAAAGCCAATACGGTGGTTTTGCTATTAACTACACCGTGCAGCAAGGCGATACCTGGTCTGGCATTGCGGGCAAAAACAACCTTCACACCGCTTCGTTGTTTGCCGCAAACGGCATAGATGAAGCCAAGTTAAAGAAAAATGGTTTACCCAAATTATCTCCGGGTGATGTGATTACGGTCCCAGCTGAAGACATCGATGGCGGGCCAACCAACTGGGTTGCTATTCTAAACGATATCAACAACGCCAAAAAACAGGTTGCATCCGGTAATTCCAGCTCTAGTACCAAAAAGAAAACCACCAGTGTAACCCGAGTTGGTACACGTGATTATAAATCATACCGTGGTTATCCGGGTGGATATTGTACCTCCTACGTAGCGTCACGACGCGCAGTTGGCCGCTGGGGCAACGCGGGGCAGTGGTTATCGGGTGCCAGAGCCGATGGTTACGCCACCGGCCGAACCCCCAAAGCCGGTGCAATTATGGTTACCGGTGAAAGTGGTTGGGGTCACGTGGCTATTGTAGAAAGCGTAAATGGTAGTACAGTAACGGTGAGTGAGGAAAACTACAAAGGCTTTGGCATTATTAGCTCGCGCACTGTCAGTATCAATTCAATTCCATTAAAAGGATTTATTTACTAATGTTTATCGATCAATGTGAAATTAGCGTTCAATCTGGTAATGGCGGCGATGGAGCCGTCTCTTTTCGGCGTGAGAAATATATTCCCAACGGAGGCCCGGATGGGGGTGATGGGGGTAATGGGGGAGACGTGGTTATTGTGGGCAAACGAGATCTACACACGCTAAGCGATTTTAGATCAAAAAAGATGTACGAGGCACAGAACGGTCAAGGCGGAATGGGTAAAAAGATGCACGGTAAAAACGGCGAAGACTGCATTATTCATGTTCCCCTCGGCACAATCATCTCAGTTGTTGACGAAGCATCACGACCTGTCATTCCGGACTTGATCCGGAATCCAGATATAAAAGACATAGAATCCCGCCTGCACGTGAATGACGCTCCTAAAAAATACGAAATCCTAACCGAAGGTCAAACCGAAATCATCGCTAAAGGCGGCCGTGGCGGTTGGGGTAACGCGCACTTTGCTACCAGTATAAAACAAGCTCCGCACTGGGCTAAAACCGGTATGTTGGGCCAGCAATTTAATCTAGACCTAGAGCTGCAACTAATTGCCGATGTTGGTCTGGTTGGCTTGCCAAACGCTGGAAAATCTACCTTTTTATCGGTAACCACCAACGCCCGGCCAAAAATTGCCAACTATCCGTTTACCACCCTAGAGCCAAATCTTGGGGTGGCAGATATTGATGGAAATCACCTGGTTATCGCCGATATCCCCGGAATTATTGAAGGCGCGGCCAGCGGCAAGGGTCTTGGAGTTGAATTTCTGCGTCACATCAACCGCACAAAATTATTATTATTTATTCTAGATGGTACAGACGCAGACGTTAAAGCAAACCTAAAAACTCTCGAAAACGAGGCCAAGCAATTCAACTCCACTTTACTTAAAAAGCCACGCATTGTGGCCATCAACAAAATTGATGCAATTCCGGAAAAAGATCAAAAGAAACTGGCCAAAGAGATGCCAAACGCTATGTTTATCTCTTGCGCCACCGGCTTAGGTCTTACCGAACTCAAACGTCAAATAATCAAAGCAATCAAAATATGAAAAATCATCAAATCGTCTACGCCTTCATTGACAGTCAAAATCTAAACTTAGGCACGGGCAAAGACGTCATTAACCAGCGCGGTAGAAAGATTTACACCGGTTGGCATCTGGATTTCCGCAAATTCCGCGTTTATCTTTCTAATAAATTCCGGGTCTCAAAAGCATTTCTATTCATTGGATACATTGAAGACAACGAGCAACTATACAGCCAACTTAGATCGTTTGGCTACGAATTAGTGTTCAAGCCCACCACCACCGATAGATTAGGCAAAACCAAAGGCAATATAGATGCCGAATTAGTGTTGCACTCGGCGGTGCTGCAATATCCAAATTATGACAAAGCGGTCATTGTCTCTAGTGATGGTGATTTTAGATGTCTGTACGAATATCTAATTGATCAAAATAAATTGCTTAGGGTAGTTATCCCAAACCGCAAATCGGAATCATCATTACTAAAGAAATTTCAATCGTACAAAACCTTTATCGAGAACGAAAAAGCGAAATTAGAATACAAAAAATGAGAGGCGTTACAGGCAACACGTAGTTGCCAGTTCGTTTCTCTCTCGTGATGCACTAATAATAACAGATATGATTTAATTCTGTCAACCCCTTGTCAGATTATATTTTATAAAAGTGCACAGTTATCAAACAGACTTTCTTGTTCGAGCGTAGCGAGAACTAATTTGTAGATAGTTCTCGTCGTTTTCCGAACTCCTCGAACGAGAACACTCATATTGTTGTGAACCGTTACTTTATTTTAGTGGACTTTTATGACAAAAAGTGATTTAATGTACGCGGCAGTACATTCACACCGCGCTTAGATAGCGCAACGGAGGAACCAAGGTGCCAGCGATAAGGCTAAGCGACACGCCAGCCGGCTATGTGACGCGCCGGCCGGATTGTGATGTGCGATGCGTCACCCATCGGGTCCCGCACCAGTTCGATATCAGCGCGTTACTGCGGGTGCTTGGCAATAACGGGGGCGTGCAATATCAGCTGGATCCCAATCAGCTGAGCATATCCGATGATGGTGCTGTCAAACTACCCAGTACGGTGGTATTGATGGTGTCGATGGGGGTGTACGTGGACCTATTGCTACGGTCGGACGCGTATTCCAGACTTGTCCGGCGGATGCTTGAAAATGGTTCGGGTATTGGACTGTGCGAGCCGTTCGAGCAGGCACTGGCTGATCAGCGGCTTGCTCCGACGCAGGCGAACATCAAGTCATGGATCAACTGGGAGCCAGCTACGACAGCTGGTGAATCGTTGCCTTGCGCCTCAGTTGTGCCAGATCTGTCCACGCATTTCATCACCACGGACGACGTGCCCGTTAACCTCGGCGTTCCGGTGGCAGTGCATGGGAATCACATCCCAAAACGCGTCATCCCCGGTGGGCTACTGGAATTCCTTTGGTTTGTCAGGTGCTACGTCACCGGCGTCGTTATTCCGGCAGACGCCAAGGTGATTCTGCCCGGAACCCGCGTTGTAGCCAATCAAGCCAAAGGACAGAACGAGGGGGTGGTGGTTGTGAGGGGTGGTGGCGATCAGCTACTGATGTTGGATATTGCGGACGCCGCCTACTTCACCGAGGGCACATCCCTGTTCACTCTGACCGCGAGCTAACATAGCCCGAATGGCCGGGGCGCATCTGCGCCTCGGCCCTTTTTGTTGCAAAAATGTTGACAAAATTAAAAACTTATGCTAATATATGCCGTGTACGCCTGGATGCAGTACAAAAACCCTACGGAGGACGTAGATGTATCCACTGGTTGTAGCACTTCTGATGGCAACGGGGCAGATTGTTGTCCCGTCGGCTAAGGCGTCTGGCGGTGGTCTGCCAACCGGTTTCTGGACATGCGTCCCGAGCGGGCTGGTCATCACCAGCCAGTCGAAGGAGTTCGCTGACGTCTGGGTCAGCGGGAACACCCTCTACGCAGAGGGGTACTTCCCAAACTTGTCGTCTGCTGTGGCCACGGCCCGATCGACCACCACGTGGTACTGGATTGGCACCGGCACGCCAATGCCGCTCCATGTCACGGCAAGTGGTCGGTGCTCGGGCAACATCCAGGCCGATGACGGATTCGCGTCGTCTGGATGCATGGGCGCTGGGGTTGCGCTAGCCGCGGGGTACACCACCCCGGCGGTACACTCGTACCTGGATGGAAGTACCGCTGACGTGTATATCTACACCAGCGGTACCGTTGTGACGTTCACGATGCAGGTGAACGTCAGAGGCAACTCACACGCTGAGGCCTCCGCCGGCATGTAGCCGGCACCAAGCCTGACAATCGGTCGGGGCGCATCCGCGCCCCGGCCGTTTTCATTACTACCGTGCTTTGGAATATGCAAAAACCATCGACCCCATCACATAAAATATAAATAAGTATTGACAAAACTATAAATAATTACTAAAATACATCCAGTTTAGAAACTGAACAATATAATAATAGTTTTACTTAAGGTTTAGGTTAGAA
This sequence comes from Patescibacteria group bacterium, assembly GCA_041660565.1. Classification (NCBI taxonomy): domain Bacteria; species Patescibacteria group bacterium. The sequence goes on along the minus strand of JBAZWC010000001.1, from coordinate 306,462 downwards.
AAGAAGTATTTCTTGTCTAACCCAAGCCAATAGCAGGCTTGGCTCACAAACATCTGTGAGTTACTCCACAGGGAGGAAGCACATGCCGTACTTGATCGCACCAAGGTTGGTGGCTGACGTACGCCAGGTCGTTCGGGCCGTCGCAGTAGGGGGTGTGGTGTACGCCGTTATTCCCGAGGTGGCGTGCGGCGACGTGACCGAGACGCAGTATCCGGTTGGCGACTTCGGCAACGCGAAGGCCGCCGAGGAAGTGGTCAAGCAGATCGGGCTGTGGGTGATGCAGGGCGCCGGCTGCAGCGTCAGTCTGATCGTCAATGCGGATGGGACCACCGAGCGCGTGGTTCCCGAGTGCATCAAGTCGGGCATTGACGCACTGGCCTTCACGCTGGGAACACTCGGCTACGAGGTCGTCAAGAAGGCCGAGCCCGAGACCGGCGAGCCCGAACCCAAGCCCAAAGAGCCTGGAACCGGCGACACGCTCGAGGAGATCTTCGGTCTGACCCACGAGGTCCCTACCGGCGAACCCGAGCCCGACGACCCGCCAGTCGCAACCGATCAGCTTGGTTTCGCTGGAGGCGCGCCTGGCACAGGCAACCTGGGCGGCCAGACCGACCCCGCGTCGGCGTTGGAGACGCACTAGGCCGTCGTAGACGGAGATGTCCACGTAACCTACCCGCCCCAAGAAGGCCCCAGCACATCCGTGCCCGGGGCCTTTTCTTTATCAATTTATGTTATCCCGGGCACTCCTCGTGTCATTCCCGCCCCGTGGCACAGCACGGGGTAGACTTCGTCTAGAATCTGGCGCCAGCCACCCCGAACGCGCTTCGGGGCAGTCTATGAAAAAGTCTATTTCTGGATCCCCGAATATAATGTCGGGGACGTCTGTCGGACGATTCGGTATTTGTATGGTAGTTTTACGCAAATGATATTATAATAGATGTGTATAATATATAGACTGGAGACAAAATGACCGATCTTGAAATAGCGTTATTCGAAGGCAAGAAAATTAGACGAGTCTGGGATAGTAAGGAATCGGTATGGTATTTCTCAGTGGTTGACGTAGTCGAGACGCTAACTAACAGTGTTAATGCGCGAGACTATTGGTTCAAAATGAAAATCCGTGTAAATTCAGAGGATGGTGTAGAGTTGTCGACACTTTGTCGACAACTGAAACTAGAATCGTCAGATGGAAAAAAATACTTGACGGATTGCGCCACAACCCAGGCTATTCTGCGTATTATTCAGTCGATCCCATCACCTAAAGCAGAACCGTTTAAGCTCTGGTTGTCTAAAGTTGGCTACGAGAGAATCCAAGAAATTCAAGATCCGGAAAAAGCGATAAATCGCGCTAGAGAAAACTGGCAACGATTCGGTCGGAGTGAAAAATGGATTCAACAAAGGATGATGGGGCAAGAAACTAGAAATAAACTAACCGATTACTGGAAAAATAATGGAATAGAAGAGCAAAGCGAATTTGCTATTCTAACAAATGTGATTCATCAAGAATGGAGCGGGCTAACTGTTGGTAAACACAAACAAATTAAAGGACTTTCAAAACAAAATCTGCGTGATCATATGTCTGAAGCCGAGCTAATTTTCACCGCGCTGGCAGAGCTATCTACCCGTAAGATAGCCGAAACAGATAAAGCCACTGGATTTGAGCCAAATAAAATTGCTGGTATAAAAGGCGGTGGTATCGCCAAAAATGCTAGAATTGAGCTAGAACAAGAAACCGGTAAAAAAGTAATTACTAACGAGAACTATTTGCCAAAGAAGAAAGAAATTAAAGATAAGGAATAAAAATGCCAGAGCAATTAAAAATAACTTTTAGCCCGCTAAAGCTAGAAGACATCAAACTACGAACCAAATGGATACAAAATCCCAAAGTCAAAGCCAACTTAGGGTGGCAAATTAGAAACGGCGTAACCCACAAAGACAACGTAAGATGGTTCAACCGCTATCAAAAAAATAAATATGACAAACGCTTCACCGTCAAGGCCAACGGCATTCCGGTTGGTCTAGTTGGATTAACCGGCCAAAATCCGGTAGATAAACACGCCGAACTATTCATCATGATTGGTGAAGATGAATACAGAGGGCTTGGTATTGGCAGAAAAGCCTGCGAATACATCATCAAATACGGTTTTGAAAAGCTCAAACTACACAAAATATTCCTAGCGGTGTACAGCTACAACCTCCCAGCGATCAATCTGTACAAATCGCTTGGGTTTGAGGTAGAAGGCGTGCTTAAGGAACAAGTGTTTTATGATCAAAAATATCAAGACGAAATCCAAATGGGATTAATAAATCCATCTGAAAGGAAGTAAAATGACACAGCAAATATTAGTGATAAATGGTGGGAATGCGTTTGAAACGCACGAGGAATATATTCAAAACCTAAAAAACAGAGAGGTCACACTTGAAAAAATGGTGGCAAAAAGCTGGAAGGACAATTTGGCAGATGCACTAGGTGGCAACTACCAAGTTTTAATTCCAAAAATGCCCAACGCTCGAAATGCGCGATACGCCGAATGGAAAATTATGTTCGAAAAAATTATTCCATTACTAGATGACAACGTAATTATAATTGGGCACTCACTGGGTGGAATATTCACCGCTAAATATCTATCAGAAAATGTTAGCTCAAGAAAAATTAAGGCGGTTTACTTGGTCGCCGCGCCTTACAACACGCCAACCAAACACCCGCTAGTCGATTTTAATATAATCAAATCGCTAGACGGCCTGGCCAAACAGGTTAAAACGATATTTATTTATCAAAGTAAAGATGACAAAGTTGTGCCATTTTCAAATTGCAAAGATTACGTTAAGGAGTTGCTACAAGCAACGCTTAGGGTTTTTGATGACCGAAAGCACTTTGACCAACCCACCTTCCCCGAAATTGTTGAGGATATTCGAGCATTATAGTCATGACAGTTAGGGATATTTGTTGCTTATTTACGTCATTGTATTAGAATTAAAACAGATAATTATGTAAAGATACATTGAAAAATGCGTAAAATTGGAATATACTTAGTCAGATCATTAATCGGAGGATAAATGACCGCAAAACAAGCATCACTGCTTATATCAAATATTAAAATTGCACGAGAAACCATCAAGAAGATGACCTCGTCTCAAAAAAACGACCTCGAGAAATCGTGGGATATTGAACATGCGTACTATTCTAGCACTTTAGAAGGCAGTAAAATTGACCGAAAAGAATTCGATAAACTTGCCACTAAAGTAAGATAAGGCAACTTATGCAATCCAGACCAAAAGATGAAGAGGATCTGGAGCGAAAAGCCGCTGCTGGAGTAATTCATGCAGCCGGTTTTGTGCGAAAATATGCCAGGTCTGACAAGAAAATAAATCTTGAAACCGTAAACGCTATTCATAAAGAGATATGGAAAAATATCTGGCCTGAAATTGCGGGGCAATTCAGAACCGAAGAGGTCAAAATCTCAGGTTCAAAACATCTACCACCGCATCCAACAAAAATACCAGGTCTTATGAAACAAGCCGATGCAGAACTTATTAGTAAAATTAATAACATTGGTCCAGAATGCAAAGGACTAATAATCGGGTTTGATGAGATTAGTAATGAATTGGTAGAATGCATTGACAAAGTAGTCACAGTTGCCGCTTGGATTCATCATAAAATTACATTCATCCACCCATTTTTTGAGGGAAACGGGAGAACTGCTAGGCTAGCTGCTAACTTAATTCTTGAAAGATATGGGCTTGTTGGGATATCGGTTAAGATTGAAAAAGAAAATAAGAATGCGTATCGTAAAGCTTTAGCTCAAATTGACAACAATTCTGATTATGAGCCGTTAAAGAAATTAATATACGAGGGATTAAACGAGCGATACAATGGTGTCCCAATGAAATACTACCCTGCGACACATAAGAAACCGAAAGCACTTTGACCAACCAACTTTCCCCGAAATTGTTGAAGACCTAAAATCGATTTAATTATTATTCCAGACGCTACTCGTGTCATTCCGGACTTGATTGTTCCGTTAGGAACTAACGACTCCGGCCGCAAGGCCGCGAGGAGTATCCGGAACCTATATAAAAGATTTTTGATTTGACTTTTCTTCCACGAGCCAGAGCATATTGACATAGCGCAAAAAAGTGGATATAGTCCGCGGACTCACTTATAATGAAATGTCAGACAGATTAAAAGGAAAGGAAAAAAATGAAAATTAATCCAATTGTTTGGTGTTTTACATGCGGCGCGGCCATCATAATATTCAGTGCTGGCACATCAGCTGGGGAGTTAATATGTAAATGGTGCTATAGCTCAAATTGCAAAATAATTGGGTATTTTGAACATGTTGAGATTGCGCAATACTCAACGCATCACTATGGTGGTGCTCGCATCGCTTCTACATCAGGAATACAGATCTCGGCGTCGCCATCTCCGTCTGGATTTTATGACAACCGACGTAGTTAACCAGAATAAGCTGATTTAACATTCACGAACAAAAAGAGTATATTAAGCTTGAAATGAAATTAACCGATTATCATGCAAAATACTTTGCTTACGAGCTGACCAAGCGCAGCCCGTCAAATAGTCTTGAAAAACTATCTTCTACGCTTTCAAACGCACAGGTTGATCTAAACCCTCACCAGATAGAGGCCGCTCTGTTCGCCTTTAAATCACCCTTATCAAAAGGAGCAATTCTTGCAGACGAGGTTGGTTTGGGGAAAACCATTGAAGCTGGTTTGGTTTTATCTCAAAAGTGGGCTGAACGAAAAAGAAAAATACTTTTAATAGTTCCATCAAGCCTTAGAAAGCAGTGGAACAGTGAGCTCCAAGAAAAATTCTTTCTACCCTCACTAATTCTGGAGACTAAATCATTTAATCAAATCATAAAAGCCGGCAATCTTAATCCCTTCAGCCAAGAAGACGCGATTGTTATTTGCTCATACCATTTTGCCAAAGGTAAATCAGCGTATATCCGCCAGACAACTTTCGACTTGGTAGTAATCGATGAGGCACACCGACTGCGCAATGTCTATAAAACAAGCAACAAAATTGCAAGAGAAATTAAGGACGCAATTCAGGAATATCCCAAATTATTACTTACGGCGACTCCACTCCAAAACTCATTATTAGAGCTATACGGCCTTACCAGTATTATTGATGACCATATCTTCGGTGATCTAGAAAGCTTCAAAGCAAACTACGCTAAAGTATCCCGTGAACAAGATATTTACGATGGGGAGTTAGGTTTAGTAGAGCCAAAGCAGGAAATGTTCGCTGATTTGCGCGCCAGATTGAGACCAATCTGTATCCGCACCTTACGACGTCAGGTTTTGGAATACATAAATTTTCGTGATCGCAAGCCAATCACCCAAGATTACGTGCCTACCGATCAAGAGATTGAGCTATATGATGGTATGTCAGAATATTTACAGCGGCCAAAGCTATACGCGCTCCCATACAGCCAACGTCAACTTATGACGCTAATTTTGCGTAAGCTTCTCGCCTCATCTTCTTTTGCAATTGCCAGCACCTTGAATGGCCTGGTTTATAAACTTGAAAAATTGGAGGAAGAGATCCGAGAAGAGTCCAAGACTATAAATGATGAACTCCCGTTCGATCTTGCTGAAAATTATGAGGCGCTTGCGGATACAGCAGACGAGTGGATTGATGATGAGGAAGATGAGCCTGAGGGTAAAGGAAAAGCTAAGAAGAAATACACGCTTGAAGATATTCCTCATATCAAAACAGAAAAAAAGGATTTGGAAAAGTTTAGAGATTTGGCCAAAGCAATTTTCAAAAATTCCAAAGGAGAATCCCTGCTTATTGCATTAGAAAAAGGTTTTGAAATGACCGCAACGCTTGGAGCCCAGAAAAAAGCGGTAATCTTTACTGAATCTACTATCACTCAAAAATATCTATGGGATTTACTATCAGATATCGGCTACAAAGATAAAATACTGCTATTTAACGGCTCTAATAATGATCAGAAATCCAAAGATATTTACGCTGAATGGCTTAAGAAAAACGCTGATAGTGACAAAATTACAGGGTCAAAGACCGCAGACCTACGTGCAGCTCTGGTAGACTATTTCAAATCTGATGCGGAAATAATGATTGCGACGGAAGCTGCAGCTGAAGGCATTAACCTACAATTCTGTTCACTAGTTATTAATTATGATCTCCCGTGGAACCCGCAAAGAATTGAGCAAAGAATCGGTCGCTGTCATCGTTATGGCCAAAAGCACGATGTGGTTGTGGTAAATTTTGTAAACCGCAAGAACGCTGCCGATCAGCGCGTTTACGAACTTCTTGATCAAAAATTCAAACTTTTTAAAGGGGTATTTGGGGCAAGTGATGAAGTACTTGGAAGTATTGAATCTGGTGTAGATTTTGAAAAACGAATCGCTGCAATATATCAGTCTTGCCGTACAGAGGTAGAGATAAACACTGCTTTTGATGCCCTGCAG